>NZ_WHJI01000038.1:0-79515 GCF_011682155.1 Massilia sp. CCM 8734 | reverse complement strand
CTGCTCTGAGGTAGAATTCATGTCGGGCAAGGTGGCGTTTTTGTTGATAACTGTGTTTCTAGATAACTCACATTTTATCAATCACTTACGGCATTCTTGCCCTTTTTTATGCAAAATTCAGGCTAGCACATGGCGCAACCAGGCTTCCGGGTCAATCCCGTTGAGCTTGGCCATCTCGATCATTGAGTAAATAGCGGCCGCGCGCTCACCGCCGCTGTCGGCGCCGGCGAACAGGTAGTTGCGCCGGCCGATAGCGACGCCGCGCAAGGCGCGTTCCGCAGCCGAGTTGTCGATCTCGATCACGCCGTCGTCGCAGTAGCGCACCAGGGCCGGCCACAGATTGAGGGCGTATTGAATCGCCGCCGAGGTGTCGGATTTGCGCGAGAGTTTCTCCAGCGAGGCGCGCAGCCAGCGCTCAAGTTCTTCAATGAGCGGCCTGGACCTCGCCTGCCGGGCCAGTTGCCGTTCATGCGGCGGCTTGCCGCGGATGTCGGCTTCGATCAAGTACAGTGCGCCGATGCGGCGCAAGGCTTCTTCCATCAGCGGCGATGGCCGTGCCACATGCAAGTCGTAGAATTTGCGGCGGGCATGAGCCCAGCAGGCGGCCTCCTGGATGGTGCCGTCTGCGTAGAGTGCGTTGAAGCCGGCATAGGCGTCGGCCTGCAGCACCCCGCTGAAGTTGGCCAGATGCGTTTGCGGATGGATGCCTTTGCGGTCCGGCGTGTAGGCAAACCAGACAGCAGCCGGCGTGGTGTCGCCGCTGGCCCGGTCGTCGCGCACGTAGGTCCACAGGCGCGCGGTTTTGGTCTTTCCATTGCCCGGTGCCAGCACAGGAATCGGTGTGTCGTCGGCATGCAGCTTGGCCGCTGCCAGCACGTGGCGGCGGATCGCATCGACCAATCGGCGCAACAAGGCACTGGCCGCGCCAACCCAGCTCGCCAGCAAGGCACGATCAAGCTCGACGCCGTCGCGCGCGTAGATGACCGACTGTCGGTAGAGCGGCAAGTGGTCTGCGAATTTCGCTACCAGGATATGGGGCAGCAAACCGGGGCCGGCGATACCGCGCTCGATCGGCCGGCTCGGGGCAGGCGCCTGCACGATGGTGTCGCAGCAGCGGCAGGCCATTTTTGGACGCACGTGGCGGATTACGCGGAAACTTGCCGGCACATATTCCAGCTGTTCAGCCATGTCCTCGCCCAAGTGGCGCAGGCCGCCACCACAGGAAGGACACGCAGCAGCATCCGGCAGGTAGACTTTTTCATCGCGCGGCAGATGGTCCGGCAAGGGTTTGCGGACCGACTGCTACGCGGAGCCCGGTCCGGCGCCGGCATTTCACGGGCGGCCTCGGCGTCGTCCGCTTGCAGATCTTCCAGTTGCAGCTCGAGCTGTTCGATCTGGTGATCGAGCTTCTCGGACTTGCGGACGAACTGCATGCGCCGCAGCTTGGCGATGGTCAGCTTGAGATGCTCGATCTCGGCGGCGCGGGTGGTCAACTGCGCCTCCAGACCAGCGACCTGATCGTCGCGCTGCTGCACGCGACGCTCGCTTGCGAGCAGCAAAACCTTCAAGGCTTCGATGTCATTGGGCAGGTCGGCGGCGTTGAGCATGCGCCAAGTTTACGTGAAGGAGGCGACGTTTACAAGCCCGAGCTTGGCGTCCAGGTACGCTCTGGACGACGCCAGTCGATTCCTTCCAGCAGCATCGACAGCTGCGCCTGGCTTAACGTCACCGTCCCGCTGCTCGCTTGCGGCCAGATGAACCGTCCACGCTCAAGGCGCTTGGCCAGCAGGCATAGGCCATCACCTGTCCACCAGAGCAATTTGATCATATCGCCGCGACGACCGCGAAACACGAACACATGACCACTGAACGGGTCTTCCGCCAGCGCCGTCTCCACCTTGGCCGCCAGGCCGTTGAAGCCGGCCCGCATGTCGGTAACACCGGCGGCGAGCCAGATGCGCGTGCCTGCCGGAAGGCCGATCATGCGCGCAAACTTTGAACGACCGTCTTGAGCAATCCAGCATCGACGTCGCCACGCAGCCGCACGATCGCGTCGGCGATCACAATCTCGATCACCCCGCCTGAGACAGGATCGCGCCGCGCGGGCGCAGCCGTGGACCTTGGCCCGGCCGGCGTCTCAGCAAGCACGACCGGCAATAAGGCGGCCGGTGCTGGCGCCGCATCGTCCAGCCCTCCCGCGCGCAGATCGCGCCGCCATTTGAACACCATGTTCGCATTGACCTGATGCGCCAACGCCAGCTTCGAGACGGACACGCCGGGCTCGCAAGCCGCAACGGCGAGCCGGCGCTTGAACTCGCGTGAATAATTCGATTTGCCCTTGCGGTTGCCCGGCTTTATTTCTGTGTCCAAAGTAGTTCCCATCAAAAAGTAGTGGGAACTACTTTGACGCGAATGACAAACTACGTCCAGACGGTGCAGGCAAGACGCTTACGCGCCAGCGCCGGTAGCGCTCGCAGAAAGCGCTGTACTGGAAGCCGCCTGGCTGCTCGGCCTTGTACTCCTGCCACAGCAGTTCCAAGGTCACCCCCTTGCGGCGCAGTTCATTGTGCACGGTGGGCCAAGCTGGCGCCGGCCGCTGCACCGACGACGGTTCGCTGGGCGGGAACAGCAGCCGCTCCAGGGCTGCGTCGTCGCACTCCGGTGGCAAAGGCGAGGACAGGCCTGCCACCGTGGCGCGCGCTACATAGTCGGATACAGTGGAGGGAGAAACGTTGATGATGCGGGCGATTTCCCGCTTGGAGCGGTCGTGCTCGAAATGCAGCCGCAGGACTTCGTGGATTTTGCGCATGGATAACCTTTTATTGGTCAAGCAACCCTGCGGATAAAAATCCGGCAGGTTGCCACAGTTATCCCCTTGCCGATGGGCCTATTCAGGCCGCTTCAAATTGTCCAGTTTGGAGCGGAACCGGTGTCCAGTTTGCCGTGGAATGGGTGTCCAGTTTGGCTCGGAATACGCAGAACGACATACTATTTGCAAAAAAGAGCCGTATGTAGGTAATGTGTGTGGAGGGGGAATATGCGACAAAAATATTGTTTGTCGCCAAACAAAGGTTGATGTCATTGCAGAGAATTGCGAAGACGAGTCATCGGCTTTAAATTGCAGGCACTGTCTTAGCGTCAGATTGTTGATGATCCGTCTCAGCTGCGAGTAGAAATGGATTAAATCGACCAAGAGTCATTATTTCCATCACAGAGATCAATTTCAAAGACTTATTGCAAACAGTCAATATTCATTAAACTTCTTTAAGATAAGTGAAAGTGCGATGACAATAGATAGTTGGACTCTGCTATGTCTTTACAATCATGAAGGAGTGAACCTCCTATACCATTACCATTAAGCTTTATTGACATTCTTAGTGCACCGCACCTAAAGGATATTTTCGAACGGATGCTGAAAGAGGATGCGTCAACCATAGCACCCTAGAAAACCGCCCTTGAGCGGTTTTTTTCGTTTGCGCCAAGGGCGGCGGGAATCAAAGCCGCAGAACGCAGGATATAGTGGCGAATTTCAGAAAATTCAGGCCCGCAGTCTTTGAATTTACTGGCAGCTTTTTAAACACCAGAATGAACACAAAATGGTCGTCTGTAAATTACTAAGAAAGCCTTCCTTCAGCGGCTCTGTTACGTCAGTAATTGGTGCGCATGGATTTCGGCAACGAACAATGGTTCAGTAACCACTAAGCAAACTTGTAGAAAATTAGTTCAAAAGTAACATTTTTTTGGAAGTTTTTGATGCATAATGGACGCTCCTCCGCCCATAAAGGAACATAGTGCCGAAACTTTCCCTCACCGATTTTATCGATGTCGTATCTAAATCCGGCTCTCCCAAGGCGACGAAAGTCAAGCAGCTAAAGAACCGCGATGCGTATTCTCCAGCCACAGACTTTTACAAGCCCTTTCGCGAAGCATTAATCTCACTTCATCGTGAGGGGGGCGACCGCAAAGTTCTGGATTCGATGGTGCTTAAGCTCAGCGATGCTAAAAAGATCACCAACTATCCGGACCTGGTTAACGGATATAAAAAATGGTGGGGAAGGAAAAATCTGACATGGTTCACACCACCGCGTGGAACATACGAAAATTCGGGGATTGAGATTGGGATCAATCCGGAGTTGGGACTGGAGGTTGACGGCAAACGGTTGATCGTCAAACTCTACAACAAAGCGGACCCGATTACACAATTCCGGATTGATATGATTCCCCTGCTCATGGAAATAGTCTTGCGTGACAAGTGCCAGGAAAGTGACGCGGTCGCCTTGCTGGATGTGCGCAAAGGGAAGCTGCATTTTTTAAGCGTAAATATTGCAACATCGAAATTCGCGCTGGACGCGGAACTCGCCTACGTGGCGAGTCTCTGGCCGCACGTTTAAATGAACGCGATTAGGCCAATGAAAACAAAGTTTATGACAGCCAAGCTCTTGATACGCGCTGAACAACACTAGGCTTGTAGCGGGGCAGAATTGGGAATTCGTCGGGCACGCCTGACGTCGATGGAGCGACTTGCGCTTGCAAACGCAAGTCGCTTCGATTCTCTTAGCAAGAAGGGAAATCGTTGCGCGATTTCTTGCCTTTCGCCTCTGCCCGTCTGAAAAATCGCCCGAAAGGCGATTTTTTCCTCAGCGAATCACTGCGCAGAAACAAACCGAGAACTCGAATGACCTTGTGAGCGGCAGGCATGCGCGCGCGCCTGAGACCCTACCTGCCCCGCAACTTCTCAAGTATCTTCACATCATAAGCAGCCCGCTCGAGCGGCCTGCTCAACGGCGAGTCCTGGATTTCAAACGCGGGGGACTGCAACTGCGCATCAGGGATGTGCGGCTGACTCGTGTGATAAATCAGCCACTGCTTCGGATAGTCCTGCGAACGCGCCCTCTTAAAACCGGAGTCAATCACGCTCACGATTTCCGGATTCACGCCGCGCCCGCATGAGGAGATTCCCGAGTCGACCACAAACGTATCGCCGGCCTTCACCGTCCCCTTGAACACCCGGTCGACCCGAAATTTGGCGCGCTCGAATGTCATCTTGAAATCCGGATGAGGCGGCTTGGCCTCATGCACCATCTTCACGTCGATCACGCTAGCTGCCACGACAAACTGCGCGCCATCAAAATTGGACTTCACCCGGCGCGGCGTTTCAGCCCAAAACTTAGCTTCCAGGGGCTGGCAAGCCATCGCGCGGGGGCGGCAAACTGGGCGGCGAGCAAACAGGCTACAACGGTGCGCATCGACGGCGGCTCCATAAAGACATTCAATAAACAGGCGAGAAGACAATCAAACCAGCAAGTATTGCTAACAGCAATGCAATCGACTGCATGCACAACAACGTCATTGGCACCGCTATCAATGTACGCTATGTATGCAAAATCAACAACATGCGCAGCAAAGCCGCCCCCTACTCAACGCCTGAGCAGTATCTTTGTCAGCGCAGCGATATCCACCGGTTTCACCAGATGATGATCGAAGCCCGATGACATGGCCAGCAAGCGATCCTGTTCCTTGCCATACCCGGTCAGCGCGATCAGCTTGTCGGCATGCCCACCGGGGGTAGCGCGCAGGCGGCGCGCCAGTGCATAGCCAACCATCCCCGGCAAACCGATATCGAGGATAAACACATCGACCGGCTCCCACGCCGCCAGGCGCAAGCCGGCGTCGCCATCGCCCACCATGCGCTGCCTGACGAGCCCTACCTGGTGCTGCGCGGCGAAAACGCGGCATCATCGCGCTTGACGTTTGTGCGACAACTGTCACATAATGGTGGCACTCGTCGCACACATGAAAAATCCCATGGCCATCCCCTCCATCTCCGAACTGATCGTCCTCAAATCGCTCTGGCGGCAGCAGCCCCTGAGCGCGCGCGAAATCCACCAGCAGGTCGAAGCCGAACTTGGCTGGTCGTATTCCTCGACGCGCAAAACCCTCGAACGCATGCTGGAAAAGGGTTCCATCATCCAATCCACCCTGCACGGGGTGCAAGTCTACCAAGCCGTCCTGGAAAAAATTGGCACCCTCGCCTCCTTCGCGCACGACTTCGGCAAGCGCGTGATGGAGATGGACGCGCCATTGCCGGTCACGATGTTCACCGGCAGCAAGCTTGTCGATGACGCCGAGCTGACCCGGCTCGAGCAACTGCTGAGCGACTGGCCCGACGACAATGGTGACGAGCAATGAGCCCGGCCGACCTGCTGATATCGCGCTTCCTGCTGGCCAGCGGCGGTTGCCTGGCCGCCGGCCTGGCCGTGTGGGCCGTCACCACGCTGTGCCGGCGCAGCCTGCCCGATTTCGCCGCGCAGCGCTCCCTGTGGCTGCTGAGCCAGATCACGATCGTGGCAGCCTTCCTGGTGATCTTGCTGCCGCACAGCGAACGCCTGCGCATCATCCCGCAGATCGACCTGGAGCCTGCGAGGCAAGCGAGCGTACTCACCCCAGCCACCACAGCCGCAGCGGCGCCAGGGGCCAGCACCCCGGCCAACCCAAGCATCCAGGCGCGCGACAAATCCTGGCTTGCCAGCGGCGCACAAGCCTGGCTGCTGATCTACCTGCTCGGCCTGGGCTATTCGATCTTCAAGCTGGTGCGTGCCCGGCGCATGCTCAACGGCCTGGCGGCGACCGGATCGCGCATGACCAGCCCGCACCCGCACGAGGGCTTTGCCGGTCCCGCGCAAGCGGCAGGCACGCCGGACGTAATTGAAGTCGACGCCCCCATCTCGCCCATGCTGTTTGGCCTCATCAAGCCGCGCCTGCTGCTGCCGCGCCACCTGCGCAGCCTGGCGCCGGTGCAGCAGGAATTGATCGTGGCCCACGAACTGACCCACCTGCGGCGCCACGACCTGCAATGGATGAGCGCCGGCGTGCTGCTCCAGACCCTGCTCTGGTTCAACCCCTTCATGCGGCTGCTGCGGGTGAACCTGTCATGGGCGCAGGAACTCGGCTGCGATCGCGACGTTTTGCGCGGTCGTCCCCAGATCCAGCGCAAGGCCTACGCGGCGGCATTGGTGGCGCAACTGCGCCTGCAGCACCACACGGTCGCGACAGCGCTGGCCTTCGGCGGTGTCAGCGAGCGCAGCGTGGCGGCCCGCATCGCGCTGATCCGCGAACCGGCCAGCGCGCCGCGCACCCCCTGGGCACGCTGCGCCGCGCTCGCCAGTCTCGCAGGCATCGTGCTGGGCAGCCTTGCCTTCCAGCCCGCGCTGGCCTGGCGGATCGACGCCGCCCCGCACGCGCTACAGAACGCATCGCTGTCGCCAGCCAGCGCCAGCCCATCATCCGTCTTGCTGAGCTGCACGGAAATGATCGACGCCGCCAGCGGCCAGCGGCTGGTGCACGAAGGCCAGTGCGACGAGCGCGTGACGCCGGCGTCGACCTTCAACATTGTCGTCAGCCTGATGGGCTACGACAGCGGCTTCCTGCGCGACGAGCACGCCCCGGTACTGGCGTTCAAGGAGGGTTATGCCGACTGGATCGATTCCTGGCGCGCGAGCACCGACCCGACCAGCTGGATGCGCAATTCCACCGTGTGGTACGCCCAGCAAGTCACCGCCCACCTTGGCGCGGCGCAATTTCAGCGCTATATCAATGGCTTCGACTACGGTAACCGCAACGTACTGGGCGACGCCGGCAAGGACAAGGACCTCCCGCTTTCCTGGATCAGTTCGACCCTGGCAATTTCACCTGTCGAACAGGTTGCCTTCCTGCGCAAAATGCTCAACCGCGAGCTCGGGCTGACGCCGGCGGCGTACGACATGACCGCCCGCATCACCAGGCTCGACAACCTGCCAAACGGCTGGGAAATCCACGGCAAAACCGGCACGTCGGCGCCAGTCACCGTTGCTGGACCCGATGACGCCAAGCACGAGTACGGCTGGTTTGTTGGCTGGGCAAGCAAGGGCGGCCGCACCGTGGTCTTCGCGCGCCTGGTGCTCGATCCACGCCAGGAAGGGCACGCGGCCGGCACCAGGACCAAAAAAACATTCCTGCGCGACCTGCCTGCCCGCCTGGACGCGCTCAAGTAAACCCACCTCACCAAGGAGACAACATGAAACACCTGCTCATTGCCACGCTGCTGGCCGCCCTGCCGCTCACGCCAGCGCTTGGCGCCGACTGGAACGACCCGCAAGAACCGTTCGCCCTGTTCGGCAACACCTACTACGTTGGCATGCGCGGCCTGAGCGCGGTCCTGATCACCTCCCCTGCCGGGCACATCCTGATCGATGGCGGCAGTCCGGAATCAGCAGTCCAGATCGCGCGGCACATCGGCCAGCTGGGCTTTAAGATCGGGGACGTGAAGTACATCCTCAATTCGCACGAGCACTTCGACCACGCCGGCGGCATTGCCGAACTGCAGCGCCTGTCGGGCGCCACCGTGCTGGCCAGCGTGCACGGCGAGCAAGTCCTGCGCACCGGCGCCACCAGCAAGGGCGACCCGCAATACACCAAGCTGCCGCCGACCACGGCCACCGTGGCCAACACGCGCGCCGTCAAGGATGGCGACATCGTCAAGCTCGGCCCCTTGTCGGTCACCGCGCACTACACGCCGGGCCACGCGCAGGGCGGCACCAGCTGGACCTGGCGCTCGTCCGAGGGCGGCAAGACGGCCGCCATGGTGTATGCCGACAGCCTGAACGCGATCAGCGCCGGCCCGTTTCGCTACAGCGCCAGCACGACCTACCCGCAAGCGCGCGCCGAGCTCGAAAAATCGATCGCCACCGTCGCCGCGTTCGATTGCGATGTGCTGGTTTCGGCCCATCCGGAGGGGAGCGACCTGTGGGAGCGCCTGGCCCAACAGCCGACACTGGGCAACGCCGCCTTTATCGACCGCAACGCCTGCCGCGACTACGCCAGGGATGCGCGCGACAGGCTGGCACGCAAGCTGGCCGCCGAAGCCGCCCAACAGTAAACACCTCTCGCATCGACCACCGCCATCAGAAAAGGAAGCACCGCTGTGTCCACTTCACCGAAAAAATTTACCAGCCACATCGCCCTGGCCCTCATCGCGGCGTGCTGCGCACCCCTGTCCAGCCGGGCTGCCGACGACAGCGCGCGCCTGCGCGCCATTGTCGACAAGGCCATCGCCCCCATCATGACCGAGCATGACGTACCGGGCATGGCGGTGGCCGTGACGGTGGGCGGCAAGGCCTATTTCTTCAACTACGGCCTGGCGTCGGTCAAGGACCAGACCCCGGTGAGCGAGGCAACCCTGTTCGAACTGGGCTCCATCAGCAAGACGCTGACGGCGACCCTGGCCTCGTACGCGCAGGCGAGCGGCAAGCTGTCGCTGGACGCGCACCCGAGCGCCTACATGGTGCAACTGAAAGGCAGCGGCATCGACAAGGCGAGCGTGCTCAACCTGGGAACCTACACCGCCGGCGGCTTGCCGCTGCAGTTTCCGGAAGCGTTAAGCGACGACCAGATGGCCGACTATTTCCGGCAATGGACGCCGGCGAGCGCCCCCGGCACGCAACGCCGCTATTCCAATCCGAGTCTTGGCCTGTTCGGGCATGTGACGGCATTGGCGCTCAAGCGCGATTTTACCGAGGCGATGGAACAACTGTTGGCGCAACTGGGACTGACAAACAGCTACCTGCGCGTGCCCTCAAGCGCCATGGCCAAGCAGGCGTGGGGCTACGACGAGAACAACCAGGCGCGCCGCATGGACCCGGGCGTGCTGGCGCCGCAAGCCTACGGCGTGCATTCGGGCAGCGCCGACATGATCCGCTTCATGCAGCTCAACATCGCACCGGGCCAGCTGGACGAGCCGGTGCGACGCGCGGTGCAAGGCACCCATGTCGGCTACTTCCAGGTGGGCGCGATGGTGCAGGGGCTCGGCTGGGAGCAATATCCCTGGCCTGTCAGCCTCAAGCAACTGCAGGCCGGCAACTCGCGCGGCATGATCACGCAAGCAAACGCGGCCAAGCGCATCAGCGCGCCCAAGGCGCCATCCGCGCCGACGCTGTTCAACAAGACCGGTTCGACGGGCGGATTCGGTAACTACGCGGCATTCGTGCCGGCGAAGAACATCGCCGTCGTGATTCTGGCGAACAAAAATTATCCGATTCCGGACCGCGTCAAAGCGGGCCATGCGATCCTGGAGCAGCTTGCGCCATAATGCGTGGATAGTTACCCATCACTTCAAGGAATGCCCATGCAAGCTGCGTTGATTGCCAAGGCCCTGGCGTCAAAAAACGCCGACGATGCGCGCGAATGCGGGAACGCCTGGCCCCCGGACCCCAGCGTTGCCCCCATGTTAAGCAAGCTGCTGCTGGAGCCCTGGCACTTTTCACACGAAGAAATGGTGTTCGATCTTGCCGAGCTGGCGCACCCGCACACCGTCACGCCGATATTCCAGGCCGCCAATACCTACCTCGACTATCTGGTGAACTCCGATAACCAGCATTCGTTTCAGCGCAAGTGCGCCTTCGCCCTGGCCGGCATCGGCACCATCGGCTCGCGCCTTGCGCTGGAAGAACTTGCAGAGAGCACGGATCAGATGCTCAGGAAATACGCCCGGGAATGCTTGCGGCGCTGGAAGTTGCGCACCGACTTTGCCGAGCGCATCGGCGCCAGCTAAATCAGGGTCACGGCCGGACCTGTCGCGGCGCCGCAGTCAATACCAGGAAATCCACCAGATCATGCGTGGGAATGGCTTTTTGCGGCGTCCGGACCAGGCGAGCCCTGTTGCCAGCACTGCAATACATGCAAGGCGCTGGCGGCATGGCTACCCCAATGAATGATGAAATTTTCGCGCCACTGAAACACAGCGGCATCGGGATTGCCGCCGTCGAGCAAGTTGAGGCCGTGCTTCAGGTTACGCCATATGTCGGCCAGGTCATCGGCCAGGTCGCCAATCATCATCTCGCTGCACACAACATCGAGCGTATTGGCGCTCTGCGAGTAGTAATTGAGCGGAAGCGCCCCGAACCGCGCGAACATCGCTTGCCATGCGGCATGCGACACCTGCGCTGCCTCATCGCCCCAGTCGCAATCGCGCTGCGGCAGATCGAGCGCTTGCGCATACAGTCGCGCCAGGTGACGGCGGGCGATCGGCACCTGCGCCTCGCCCGGCTGCAAATCGCCTTCGGCCCACTGGCAAAAATCCCGGGCCGATTGCACGAAGATTGTCGTGTTGTCCATCCTAACCCTGTTCAAGCAGCCATGTGAGATGGCAACGGCGCGTGACTTTGCCGCCCGCATGCGCGTGACATGCCCGGTCGCAGCGGGGACACTGAAAATCCCTCATGGCGTGACCTCAGCCCGCGTAGCGAGAACCAGCGCCTCGATAGCCGCCCGCAACGGCCCGGCCAGCGCGGGATCGGCCGCGATGTGCGCTGCATCGAATCCCCGGTTGGCAACCGCAATCACCGGCGAGGCCGCCGCAATCACCTTCCACCCCATTGTCGTGAGGATTTCCGCCAACGCGGCATGCGCAAGCACCGCCCGCGCCGACGTATTCATCAGCGCCACCGGTTTGCTGCCCAACTCGGCGCAGCCAACCAGCCAGTCCAGCGCATTCTTGAACGCACCGGGCACGCCGTGCGCGTACTCCGGACTGGCCACGATGACGCCATCGGCCGCGCTCAGCAAGCCACGCAGCTCGCGCACCACTGGCGGCGGCGCGGTCTCGATATCGGGATTGAAAAACGGCAACTGGTCCACGCCCTCGTACAGCACAATCCGCACGCCGGCGGGCGCCAGCGCGACTGCGGCGCGCAGCAGCATCGTATTGGCCGAGTCCCGGCGCAAGCTGCCTGAAATGGCGATCAGAGTCATCATCCGTGGAACGTTGGTCATGAGAAAAACACCATCGTACCAGAGCCGGCCGGCCGCGAGCCGCCATGCGCGTCAGCGCTGAGCGCGTTTCGGCGAGCGCCGCCAGCGACGCGCAAAGCCGTTGACGCGTCCACGGCTTTGTCGTTTTGAAACGGGCAAACTCAGGAAGAAGGACCGCGATCGGCCGTGGCCGGATCGATCGACAGCAGCTTGAGCATGGCCTTGTTGAAAGCTGGCAAGTCATCCGGCTTGCGGCTGGTGATCAGGCGGCCGTCGATGACCACTTCTTCATCGGTCCACTCGGCGCCAGCGTTGCGCAGGTCGTTCTGCAGGCTCGGCCAGCTGGTCATGTGCTTCGCCTTGGCGATGCCGGCGTCGATCAGGGTCCAGGGACCGTGGCAGATGGCGGCAATCGGCTTTTCCTCGGCGCCGAAGGCGCGGATGAAGTCGATCGAGGCCTTGTCAAGGCGCAAGGCGTCCGGGTTGGAGACGCCACCGGGCAACAGCAGCGCGTCGAACTGACGCGGCGAGGCCTGCGCAATGTGCAGCTCGACCTCGAAACTGTCGCCCTTGTCGGCATGGTTAAAGCCCTGCACCTTGTCACCCTTGGCCTTGGGCGAAATCAAGGTCACCGTCGCGCCGTGTTCCTCAAGGAAACTACGCGGCGAGGTATATTCGATTTGCTCGACGCCATCGGTCATCAGTACCGCAACGCGCTTGCCCTTGAGGGCTTGGCCATTGTTTTGTTCCATATGAACTCCTTTGCACTATTGATTTATAGTTAATATTGAAGGAGGATTGTAAAAGCCATTGCGCAACCGTGTCGCCCGCTTCGACATGAGGGGACCTCGAAAAACCTACTGCGCGGCGTCATTTTCGCCCTGCGATGCTCACCGTACCTTCGTACGGCTGCGCTTCTCGGGCGAAACTGAAGCCGCTCGCTACGGTTTTTCGAGGCCCCCATTACAGCGCGCCGAGCACCCGCAAGCGCGTGCGCAGCCGGCTCACCTCGTCGGCCAGGTCGAGCACGAGGGCGGCGATTTCTTCATTGGCGTCCAGATCGCGCTCCAGGCTCACCAGGCGCCGCGCGCGCTGCAAGTCGCCGCTGCGAAAGCGCCACTGCGCACGGGCTGGCTCGTCGACACCCAGGGCGATGATGTCCTCCGCGCCCAGCAAGCCGTCGCACACATGGCGGACCACCCAGTCAGGTTCGACGCCGCAGGTGCGCGCCAGTTCGTGCAGGTCGAGCGCCGCGTCGTCGAGCAGCACACCCACGATGGTGGTCGTTTCCATATGCTAGGCCCCCGCCTGCGCGCGCGGATTAAACGCCATCTCGCGCGCCATGGTGCGATACAGTTCGCGCGCCCGGTCGCTGGTGGCCGGCGGCAGCACCACCTCGAGAATGAGATACAGGTCGCCCGCCGGATTGCCCGGAACGCCGCGTCCCTTGAGCCGGAGCTTGCGCCCCGTCTGCGAGCCGGCCGGCACGCTCACCTCGACCTGGCCGGACGGCGTCGGCACGTGGATGGTGGCGCCGAGCGCGGCCTCCCACGGCGCCACCGGCACGCTGGTGTACACGTGGCGGCCCTCAACCCGGTAGCGCGGATCGGGATGGAACTGGATTTCCAGGAACAGGTCGCCCGCCGCCGCGCCGCCGCTGCCCGGATGCCCCTGGCCCGCCAGGCGCAGTTGCTGGCCCGGCAGCACGCCCTTGGGAATGTTGACATTGACGGTGCGTTCGCGCGTCACCACCCTGCCCTGCGCATCATGTTGGGGCACGCGCAGGGTCACCGCGCGGGTGGAGCCGTGATAGGCGTCGGTCAGGTCGATGGCGATGGCCGCGTGGATATCGTCCCCGCGCATCTGGAATACCTGCCCGCCGGGACGCGCGCGACGGCCGACGTGGGCGAACAGGTCGGAAAAGAAATCGCTGGAACCGGCCGCGCCGCCGTTATCGAAGCCGGAGCCCCAGTCGGGCGGCGGGTGAAATTGCTCACCGGCGCGGCGGTTGCGGCCAAGCGCGTCGTAGGCGGCGCGCTTGTCGGCGTCGCCCAGCACGCCGTAAGCCTCGTTCACTTCCTTGGTCATGTGGTCGGCGTCGGGCGCGTGGCTCACGTCGGGATGGTATTTACGTACCAGCTTGCGGTACGCCTTCTTGATGTCCTCGGCGGTGGCGCCTTTGTCGATACCGAGGGTCTTGTAGTAGTCCTTGTATTCCACGGGCGGCGCTCCAGGATCGGTTTTGATTATCCTACAACGCGGCCGAAGGACGCAGCGCACGCTTGCCTTGTGTATTTACCAAGCGATTTACCAAACTGGTTACCGGACGCGGCGCACCGACGAAATCATGTTGCCCATAAGACCGAGACGCTCGTAACGGCCTGGCCCGTAAGTCATGCAGCGCCCGCCGAAATCGGCGTGCTTGCAGAACTCCCAGCGGCCGCGATGCACGATCAGGGCGTCGGCGCGGTCGTTGAAACCGACGTCGGTCAGGTCGCGCGTATCGTCGCGCAGCACCAGGCGCTGGCCCGAAAAGCCGCTCGACGAAAACAGCTCCACATCGCCATCGCGCTGGCCGCCGCCGTCATCGTCGACCAGGCGCGCCGACGACACCCGCCCACGCAAGCCGCGTCCCAGGTCCTCGTAACGGCCCGGCGCGAAGATGCGGCAGGTACCGCGAAAGCCGGCATCGCTGCACAACTGCCAGTTGCCTTCGATGACCTGGGCGCTGGCGGCGCTGTCGTTGAAATTGATCTCGTCGAAATCGTCGGCGTCGCGCCGCAGGCGCTTGGCGTCGCCGTCCAGGCCGCGTTCCGAAAACAGCGCAATCATCCCGCGCTTGCCGTCACGCGGGCGGTCGCCGCCATGTCCGCGTTCGGGCATGATCTCGCGCGCCGACGAAATGCGGTCGTTGAAGCGCGCCAGGGTCGGGTACTCGCCCTGCTCGTACACCGCGCAGCGCCCTTCGAAGCCGACGTCCTCGCACAGCTCCCAGCGCCCGGAGCGCACGATCATGCTCGAGGCGCGGTCATTGAAGCCGCTGTCGACCAGGTTGGGGGTGGTGGCGCGCACGGTCATCTCGCGGCCACCGAAACCATCGCGCGAAAACAGGGTCAGTTCGCCGGCGTGGGCAAAAGCGGTGGCGCCGAGCAGCAGCGCGAGTGCGAAGGGAGTTTTGAGCATGGGATGGTCCTCGATATGCGATGCCCCGATTGTGGACCATCCCGCGCCCGCAGCGCCAGTGGCCAGGCACTGAGATGTGTAACAAGTCTTTACGCGCCCTGGTATCAGCGGCGTCCCTGGTTGCGCTAACTTATGCTCCGTCTTTCCCGCGCAGGCGGGAATCCAAGTTAGTCGCTACGCCCAGAAACTTGGACTCCCGCCTGCGCGGGAAAGACGGTTTCGAAGTTCGAGGCAAAAGCGCCGCTCCACCCTGTTCATCATTAGCCGGTAAAATCACTGTTTGCTTCCACCGCCTCCCCCATGTCCGCCATTGCCGCCCAGCCCGCCCCCATCCGCACCGAAGTTACCGCCATGTGGCGCCTGTCCTGGCCCGTGCTGGTCGGCCAGCTGGCCAGCGTGGGCATGGGCGTGGCCGATGTGGCGATGACGGGCCACGTCAGCGCCAGCGAACTGGCCGCCGTGTCGCTCGGCGCGTCGGTCTGGTCGATCATCCTGGTGACCGTGATGGGCACCATGATGGCGATTAACACCGTGGTCGCGCATGAAACCGGGGCCGGGCAGTTCGGCCGCATTCCGCACGTGGTGCGCCAGGGGCTGTGGATGGGCCTTGGCGTGGGCCTGGTGGCCTGCCTGGCGGCCAACCTGTCGACACTCGTGTTCGACCATATCGGCTTGACGCCGGACGTCGCCGCCAACGCCTCCATGTTCGTCCATGCGATCAGCATCGGCATGCCGGCCTTTGCCTGCTACCGCGCGCTGTACGGCTACACCGCCAGCATCAACCAGACCAAGCCCGTGATGGTGATCGCCGTTTGCGGGCTGCTGTTTAACATCTTCGTTAACTGGCTGCTGGTGTTCGGGAACTGGGGCATGCCCAAGCTGGGCGGGGTTGGCTGCGCGGTGGCAACCGGGATCTGCCTGTGGCTCATGCTCGGCGCCATGCTGGCCTGGATTCGCATCGCCCCGGCCTACCGCCAGACCTACCCGTTCACCCAATGGGAATGGCCCAACTGGCCGGAAATCGGCAGCATGCTGCGTCTTGGCCTGCCGATCGGCGTGACCTACCTGGCCGAAGTGAGCGCCTTCGGCGCGGTCAGCCTGATGATCGCGCGCTTTGGCGTGGTGCAGGTCTCGGCCAGCCAGATCGCCCTCAATTTTTCGTCGCTGGTGTTCATGGTGCCGCTCAGTTTCGGCATCGGCCTCATGACCCGCGTCGGCCATGCGCTCGGCGAAGGCAACGCGGTGCGGGCGCGCTTCGTGGCCTGGGTTGGCGTGGGCATGTCGCTCGCCTTTGCGCTGCTGTCGGCGGCGCTGATCGCCGTGTTCCGCTGGGAGATCGCGCGCGCCTACACGTCCGACCCGGCGGTGCAGGAACTGTGCGCGCACCTGCTGCTGTTCGCGGCGCTGTTCCAGTTGTCCGACGCCACCCAGGTTGCCACCTCGAGCGCCATCCGCGGCTACAAGGTCACGCGCCAGCCGATGCAGATCCAGCTGCTCGCCTTCTGGGGCTTCGCCATGCCGCTCGGGTATGTACTTGGCCTCGCACCAGGGTGGTTCCCCTGGTCGCCGGCAGTGCCGATGGGCGCCGCCGGCTTCTGGATCGGACTGGTACTGGGCCTGACCGTGGCGGCGGTGCTGCTCACGTGGTCTTTACAGCACCTGTCACGCACCCGCGCGCAGGCCTGAGCGGGTGCGATCGGGGCGGGCGCCG
The DNA here is from genome assembly GCF_011682155.1 of Massilia sp. CCM 8734. Taxonomy (NCBI): domain Bacteria; kingdom Pseudomonadati; phylum Pseudomonadota; class Betaproteobacteria; order Burkholderiales; family Oxalobacteraceae; genus Massilia; species Massilia sp. CCM 8734. The sequence goes on along the minus strand of NZ_WHJI01000038.1, from coordinate 62,837 downwards.
GGGGTGCCCACGGGTGCGGAACTCTGGTATTGTCCTCAGTTCTCCACATCCACCTTACCCGAGACATCCATGCGATTTCTTCTCTGTTTTTTAGCCGCATTGTCCAGCGTTCCCGCATCCGCCGAACGCCTGACACTGGACCGCATCCACGCCGACCCGGCGCTGGCGGGACCGGGCGTGCGCAACCTGCGCGTGTCGCCCGACGGCGCGCGCGTGACCTACCTGCGCGGCCGCCAGGACAACCAGTTCCAGCTCGACCTGTGGGAATTCAACATGAAGGACAAGACCTCGAAGCGCCTGGTCGACGCCAAACTGCTGGTTCCGAACGAGACCATCTCGCCCGAAGAACAGGCCAGGCGCGAGCGCGCGCGCACCGCCAGCCTGAGCGGCATCCTCAATTACAGCTGGTCGCCGGACGGCAAGCAGCTGCTGGTGCCGATCGGCGGCGACTTGTACCTGGTCGACGCGGCCAAGCCGCAGGCCGCGCGCAAGGTCGCCTCGGGCAATGTGGCCGATCCGAAGATTTCGCCCAAGGGCCGTTATGTCTCGTTCGTGCGCAAGCAGAACCTGTACGTGATCGACCTGGTCTCGGGCGCAGAAAAACAGCTCACCACCGACGGCGCCGGCACTATCTTCAACGGCGAAGCCGAATTCGTGGCGCAGGAAGAAATGGGCCAGCGCACCGGCTACTACTGGGCGCCGGACGATTCGGCCATCGCCTACAAACGCTACGACGAGTCGCCGGTGCCGGTGGTGCGCCGCTTCGAGATTTTTGCCGACCGCACCGACGTCGTCGAGCAGCGCTACCCTGCCGCCGGCGACGCCAACGTGCTGGTCGAGCTGATGATCGTCTCGCCAACCACCGGCGCGCAGCGCAAGGTCGACCTGGGTCCAAACCGAGACGTGTACCTGGTGCGCGCCGACTGGAGCGCCAACAGCAAGCAGCTGCTGTACCAACTGCAGTCGCGCGACCAGAAGCGCCTCCACCTGATTTCGGTCGATGCCGCCACCCTGGCGCAGCGCACCCTCCTGACCGAAACATCGAAGACCTGGGTCAGCATCCATGACGACCTGCGCTTCCTGTCCAAGCGCAATGCCTTCCTGTGGGCGTCCGAGCGCAGCGGGCGCAATCACCTGTATTTGTACGACCTCGATGGCAAGCTGCTGCACCCGGTATCGAGCGGCGAATGGGGCATCGACAATGTGCTGGCGGTGGACGAAAAGGCCGGCCGCGTGTACGTCGCCTCGAACCGCGACGCGGTGATCGACAAGCAGACCTACGCCCTGGCGCTCGACGGCAGCGGGACCGACAAGCCGGTGCGCATCACCAAGGGCGACGGCTGGCACGAAGCGGCGTTCTCGCGCAACGGCGAAGTGTTCGTCGACACCTTCTCCGACCCATCGACCCCGCCGCAGATTTCGATCCGCCGGCCGGACGGTTCGATGGTCGGCTGGCTCGAACAGAACGAGCTCAATGCCGCGCACCCGTATGCCAAATACAAAGCCGACCACCTGGCCACCGAATACGGCACCATCAAGGCCAACGACGGCCAGACCTTGTACTACTCGATGATCAAGCCGTCGGACTTCAGCGCCGCGAAAAAGTACTCGGTGTACCTGTCGACATATGGCGGGCCGCATTCGCAGCACGTCTCGCGCAAGTGGGGCAACTACTTCGACCAGTACATGGCGCAGCAGGGCTTCGTGGTATTCCGCCTCGATAACCGCGGCTCGTACCGGCGCGAGCGCGCCTTCACCGACGCGATCTACAATGGCCTGGGCAAGCACGAAGTCGAAGATCAGCTGACCGGCATCGACTGGCTGGGCAAGCAGGGTTTCGTGGACGCCAAACGGATCGGCGTGTTCGGCTGGAGCTACGGCGGCTACATGACACTGCGCCTGCTGGCGGCGGCGTCCGACAAAATAGCGATGGGCGTCTCGGTCGCGCCGGTGACCGACTGGGCGCTGTACGACACCCACTACACCGAGCGCTATGTGGGCGGCACGCCGAAGGGGCAGCCGGACGCGTACAAGGCCAGCGGCGTGTTCGCGCACCTGGACGGCTTGACCTCGCCGCTGCTGCTGGTGCACGGCATGGCCGACGATAACGTCCTGTTCACCAACACCACGCGCCTGATCGATGGCCTGGTCAACCGCAATGTGCGTTTCGACCTGATGACCTACCCGGGCGCCAAGCACGGGATTTCATCGCGGCCGGGGCAGCGCCACGTGTACGGCACCATCGAAGCGTTCTTCAAGAAGAACCTGGCCGACGCGCCGAAGTAAGCGTAAGCGGCGCAAAGCGCTGGACAAAAAAACAGCCGCGAGATCCGCGGCTGTTTTCATAGGAAGCGGACCAATTAGTTGGTCGCATCCTTGACGGCTTCTTTGAGGTCGCCGATTTTCTCCTGGGTTTTGCCTTCGATCTGGTTTTCCAGGCCTTTAGCTTGCTGTTCGGTGCTACCGACCAGTTTGCCAGCTTCTTCCTGAATTTTGCCGCCGATGTCTTGCAGTTTGCCGTTGACTTGATCTTTGTTCATGGTGAGGCTCCTTGAAGTGCTCATGGCCAAGAGTGGCGATGTAGTGAAGCCATCTTACTGCTGAGTTCAAAACAGATCAGTTCGTTTCCGCACATAAGCCAACAATTAATTTCCAACCAAAAAATTCCACATTTCCCTGGCACCATCGTTTCCCAACCGGGGGCTGACCTCTGATTAGCAATAAAAAGGTTTTGATTCGGAACTCTGACGCCGGCCAGGAAACTTTTTATCATCGAACACCAGCTGAAACCGCAGATTTGCTGCCCACCTGCATGGAAAACCCGAACTGAAGCGGTAAACGACACCGGGGTCTGACCTCTGATTCGAAATATTTCGAATCAGAGGTCAGACCCCGGTTGTAGGGGGAATCAGCGCTGGATCAGCGGTTTCCTTGGTCCTTGAGCACTTCTTTGGCGTCGCCGAATTTTTCCTGGGTTTTGCCTTCGACTTGCTTCGACAGCCCTTTGGCTTGCTGTTCGCTGCTGCCGATGACTTTGCCGACTTCTTCCTGGATCTTGCCGCCGATGTCTTTCGCTTTGCCTTTAACTTGGTCCTCGTTCATTTTCGGTACCTCATATGGTGAGTGAAACTGCGGGGCGCGCTACTGTGCGACGGACTCAGAATAGACCGTTCCTCTGAACCGTTCCGTTCGCTATCTAACCATACGGCTTGCGCCAGACGCTCGCCAACCAAGGCTGCTGGTCGCGCGGCAAGCCTTCCGGGCGATAATAATGATGCAGTGGGGAAAAGCCGGCCGCTGTCATGTACGCCTGCCAGGTCGCGAAATCGTAATAGCTGCCGTAGCGCGGCCCGTTCCAGCCTTCCCGGTTGTCGCCGCGCGGGTTGGAACTGAACAGCACGCCGCCTGGTTTCAGGGCCGCGTACACATCGTCGAGCACCTTCGGTAACGCGCGACTGGGCACGTGGAACAACACCGCGTTGGCGAAAATGCCGTCGAACAGGCCGGCCGGCAGATCGAGGTGCACGAAGTCCTGATGCCACACTTCGCAGCCGCTGTAGGCGCGCGCCATGGCCGCGAACTCGCCCGAACCATCGAGGCCGATGGCGCGGTGGCCGAGGGCGCTGAAAGTCTTGAGGTCGCGCCCCGGCCCGCACCCCAGGTCGAGCAAGGTGTACGGCGCCGCGCCTTCGATGGCGCCCAGCAGCGCGCCGATGTTCTGGCTCACGTCATGGTCCACCGTGCCGCGGAAGAACTGCTCCGCGGTGCTGTCGTAGTGCGCCAGCGTCAGGCGCGTGATGGCGTCGATGTCCTCGCTCATGGCGCCCCTACCACACCTTCACGCGTTCGGCCGGCGCCAGGTACAGGGCCTGGCCGGGCTTGACGTCGAACGCCTTGTACCAGGGCTCGAGATTGCGCACGATGGCGGTGCGGTATTCGGCCGGTGCGTGGCCATCGGTCAGCACGCGCTGGCGCGCGGCCGCTTCGCGCACCTTGGTCTGCCACGCCTGCGCGTAACCGAGGAAGAACTGCTTGTCGGCGTCGGCCGGCGCGTCCTGCCCCAGCGAGGCTTTGTAGGCGTCGTAGGCCGCCGCCACGCCGGCCAGGTCGGCCAGGTTTTCGCTCAGGGTCAGCTGGCCGTTGACCGCCAGGTCGGGGAACGGCTTGTAGGCGCTGAACTGCGCCACCAGCTTGTCGGCGGCGCCCTTGAAGTGGGCCATGTCTTCCTTGGTCCACCAGTCGCGCAGGCGCCCCTGGGCGTCGAACTGCGCGCCCTGGTCGTCGAAGCTGTGGCTGATTTCGTGGCCGATGATCGAGCCGATGGCGCCGTAGTTGGCCGCGTCGGACGCCTTCGGATCGAAGAACGGAGGCTGCAAGATCGCGGCCGGGAAGTTCATGGCGTTTTGCAGCGGCAGGTTGACCGCGTTGACCAGTTGCGGCGGCATCGCCCACGCGCTGCGGTCGACCTTTTGCTTGAGGCGCGCGATCTCCTGCTCGGAATGGAATTGTTCGGCGCGCACGGCGTTGCCAAGCGCGTCCCCCGGCAGCACTTTCAGGCCCGCGTACGAGCGCCAGCGGTCCGGGTAAGCCACGCCAACGTGCATGGTCTTGAGTTTTTCCTGGGCCTGGGCGCGGGTTGCCGGGGCCATCCAGTCCAGCTGGTCGATGCGCTTGCTGAAGGCGGCGATGATATTGCCAACCATTTTCTGCACGCGCGCCTTGTTCTCGGCCGGGAAGTGGCGTTCGACGTACAGGCGTCCGACCGGTTCGTCGAGCGCTTCGTTGGTGGCGGCCAGCGCGCGCTTCCAGCGCGCCGATTGCTGCGGCGTGCCGCTCAAGGCCTTGCCTGCAAATTCGAAGTACTGGTCGGCGAAGGCTTTTGGCAGGGTCGCGGCAAAGTGATTGACCTGGTGGAAGACGAGGAAGTCCTTCCAGGTCGCCACGTCCGTGCTCCCGACCAGCGCGGCCGCTCCTGTCAGGGCGCCCGGATGCCAGACGATGAAGGTCGGCTCGCCCGCCAGCCCGGCGCTCTTGAAGAACGCGTTCCAGTCCATGCCCGGCGCCTTGGCGGCGAAGTCTTTGCGGGTCCAGCTGTTGTTGGCCTTGACGATGTCGGCCGAATCTTCGCGGCTGGCGTGCGAGCGGGCGATCTTCATTTCGAGGTCGAACACCCTGGCGGCGCGCACCTCCGCGTCGGGGTAGCCTGCCAGCTTGAGCATGGCGCCGATGTGCTGCTGGTACTTGGTGCGCAGTTCGGCCATGCGCGGGCTGTCGGTCAGGTAGTAGGCGCGGTCGGGCATGCCCAGGCCGCCTTGCAGCAGGTAAGGCGTGTTGCGGGCCGGGTCGTTCAGGCCCTGGGCAATCCACAGGCCGAACAGGTTTTCGGTGAAGAAGTCGGTGTTGTTGAGCGGGTCGACGTCGGCCCGCAGCGATTGGCCGAGCGCGCGCGTCAGGGACGCCTTGTCCTTGATGGCGTCGATCTTCGCCAGCAGCGGCTTGAGGGGCGCGACGCCTTTGGCTTCGATGGCCGCTTCGTCCATGAAGGTGTTGTAGAAGTCGGCGACCTTGCGCGCGTCGCCCTTGGCTTTTTTATCGGCCGAGACTTCCTCGATCAGTTTGACGATGCGCGCGTTGCTCGTTTCGGCCATGGCGGCAAAGGCGCCCCAGCTGCTGCGGTCGGCCGGGATTTCGGTCTTGGCGAGCCAGTCGCCGTTTGCGTAGGCAAAGAAGTCGTCGCCCGGCAGCACCGGGGCGGTGATGGCCTTGGCGGCCGGCGCCGCGTCCTGGCCGGCGCCATGCGCGGGGGCGAAGGCGAGCGAGGCGCCGCACAGGGCGAGGGTCAGGGCGGTCTTGAGCGGGGTCCAATGTGTTTTCATGTGGGGTTCCTTGTTGCGTTGTTCTGTTATTTTAGCGCCGCGCGCACCTGCGGCAGCAAACGGGATTTCTGGGCGGCGCGGGTGCGGATGCCATTGGCCACGCGTTGTGCTTCGACCTGGGCATCGGGGCCGAAGTTCTGCTTCACGTACGCTTCCATCATGTCCGCGTGGGCCGGATTGGAGGAGGACGATACCACGCTCGGGAAAAAGCGGTTCTGGCCAACCGATTCCTGGTCCTTCATCAATGCCGCGCGGTTGGCGGTGGCGAAGGCCCACGCCAGTTCCACGTGTTCGCCGCGCGCCACGGCTGACACCAAAGTGGAGGTCAGCTGCGCCGGCAGTTCGGGCGAGAGCGCCATGTTCAGGGTGCGCCGGACCAGGGCCGGGTCGCGCGCCAGGCTCATCGAGCGCGCGTAGCGGTTGCGTTCTTCGTCAGTCTGGGCTTGCGTCACGCGGCTGGCCAGCGCGTCGTAGGTGGCGGCGTCGCCGTAACGGCCGGCCACGCGCATGACGAAGTCGATCATCGACGGCGATACGCTGGCAGGGTCGTTCAAGAAGCGCGCAAAGCGGGCGCGCCCTTCGGCGATCACGGCCGGGTCGCCAATCTTGGCCAGCGCGCCGGCCAGCAGGGCGCGCAACTGGCGCTCTTCGGTCGATTCGCCCGGCTTGTCGTCCCAGCCGAGGCGCGCGAACCTGGGCGCGGCCAGGCTGGTGATGTAGCGCCGCACCAGCGCGCGTTCCGGTTCGCCTTCGGCCAGGGTGTCGAGCGTGGCGAGGTTGTCGAGCATGGCGTTCCATACCGCCAGCCGCGGTTCGTCGGCGTAGGCCGATGCCAGTTTGATGTAGCTGCCCAGCTGCAGGCGGTCGGCCTGCACCAGGCTCCAGGTGTCGCCCAGCAGCTTGAGGCGGGTGGTGTCGGGCAGTTTGGCGGCTTGCCCCGCCAGCGCGTCGAAGCCGGCCTGGTCGTACTGGACGCGGAAGTAGCCGACGCTGGCCGGGTCGATCACCAGCGTACCGTCGCACGATGGCTGCGTGATGGTGGTGCTGGCGCCCGAGAACAAGGCGTAACTGGCCTTGCCGCCCACGGTGCCCACTTGCACCGGCACATTCCACAGGCGTTTTTCAAGCGCCGGTTCGTCCAGGCGGAACTGCTCCTGCGAGAGCGTCACTTTGCGCTTGCCGTCGACGCAGCTTTGCTCGACCTTCAGCAGCGGGAAGCCGGACTGGGTGGTCCAGTCGGAGGCCAGCTTTTCGACCGGTTTGCCGGAGGCTTTTTCGAGCGCGGACCAGAGGTCGGCGGTGGTGGTGTTGCCGTACTGGTGCTTGGCCATGTAGGCGCGGATGCCCTTGCGGAAGGGTTCTTCGCCCAGGTAGGCTTCGAGCATGCGCAGGAAAGCCTGGCCCTTGCCGTACGTGATCGAGTCGAAGGCGTCGGCGGCCTGCGCTTCGGTCAGCACCGGGGTCTGGATCGGGTGCGTGGTCTTGCGCGCGTCCAGGTTCATGACGCTTTCGCGCTCGGCCAGGGCGCCCAGCTGCACGCGCCACTCGGGATGGAAATGGTCGGTGGCCTTGGTCGCCATCCACGAGGCGAAGCCTTCGTTGAGCCACAGGTTGTCCCACCAGCCCATGGTCACCAGGTTGCCGAACCACTGGTGCGCCACTTCGTGGGCGTTGATGCCGAACGAGGTCTGGCGCACGCTGTCGGGACTCTTTTGCGGGTCGACCAGCAGGGTCGATTCGTTGTAGACGATGCCGCCCCAGTTTTCCATGGCGCCGTTAAAGCCGCCGGGGATCGCAATCTGGTCCAGTTTCGCCAGCGGGTAAGGGACGCCGAAGTAGTTGTTGTAGTAGCGCAGCAGGTCCTTGGTGGCGCCCAGCGCGTAGGCGGCCGAGGGCAGCTTGCCTTCGGTGGTGACGATGCCGATCTCCACCCCGTCCTGCTTGGCGCTGACCCGTTCCAGCTGGCCCGCGACCAGCACCAACAGGTAGCTCGGCATCTTGGGGGTGACGCCGAAATGGAAGCGCTGCAGGCCGCCGTCGAGCTTTTCCTGGCGCTCGAGCGGGGTGTTCGAGTAAGCCTTGAAGCTGGCCGGCAGGTCGACGGTGAGCTTGAAGGCGGCGCGGAAGGCCGGTTCGTCCCAGGTCGGCAGCAGGCGGCGCGTGTCGGTCGGCTCCATGTTGGTGGCGATCATGGTGCGGGCGGCGCTGCCGGCCTTGTACTTCATGTGGAACATGCCGCGCGCTTCGCGGTTGATCAGGCCATGGAATTTGAGCGCCAGGTTGTAGCGGCCCGGCGCGAGCGGCTGCGCGAGCGCGAAGCTGAGCGTTTCTTGTTCCTTGTCGACGACTGGCGTCAATTTGAGTGCGCCGATGTTTTTGCCGGACAGGCTGGCGGCGTCGATCTCGATGTCGACCGCGTTAAGCATGATGCGCGAGGTGGTCTTGAGGACTTCGATTTCGACCGTCTGGGAGCCGAGGAAAGTGTTGGCGGCCAGGTCGGGGATCAGGTGGGCGGCGTACTGCACCGGCACGATATCCTTGGGCAGCTTGCCCGGCGTGGTGGCGAAGGCGTACGGGGCTTCGGCGTGGGCGGCAAAGGCGGTACAGGCCAGCGCGATGGCGGCGGCGAAGCGGCGCTGTTTCAATAATGTCATCTGTGTTCTCTTTTCGTGGCGGCGCCGGGGCCGGCGCATTTTTCCCAGCCTGCACTTTAATCGAGCGCGGGGTGAAATGCTGATCAAATGCGACAAACTGCACGATTTGCCGCCAGAGTGCGTAAAACGCGAACCGTAGCGCTACCCTGAGGTTTTCTATATAGTCACCCTGCCGCGCGCCCGCGACAACCAGGAGACACGATGACCCTTGAAGCCCTGCTGCAAAATCCCAACGCCCTGCCCTCCGCACCGAAAGTGGTCGCGGAACTGATCAGCAGTTTCGACGACCCGGATGTGGCGGTCGAAGAAGTCGCGCGCAAGCTCTCGCTCGACCCGGTCCTGAGCGCCAAGCTGCTGCGGCTGGCCAACTCGGCCTACTATCACGTCTCGCGCCGGATCGGCAATGTGGGCGACGCGGTGCGCATGCTCGGGTTTGTGACGGTGCGCACACTGGTCATCAGTTCGGGCCTGGTGGGCAGTTTCAAGACGGTGCCGGGACTCGACCTGAAGCGCTTTTGGCGTTTCAGCCTGCACACGGCGGTGGCGGCCAAGTGGATCGCCAAGCAGATCGGCGCCAATACCGACCTGGCCTTCACGATCGGGATGATGCACGGGATCGGGCAGCTGGTGATGCACGCGGGCGTGGCGCAGCAGGCGCGCGAGCTCGATCAAACGGTAGGGCCGTACGACAACGGCCGGATCGCGGCCGAGCGGGCGCTGTTCGGCTACGATTTCGGCATGGTGGGGGCGGAACTGGCGCTGCGCTGGAAATTCCCCGACCTGTTTCACCAGACCTTGCGCCACTTTCCCGAGCCGACCCCGGAGTCGCCCTCGTACCGGATGGCGTCGGTGATTCACCTGGCCGTGCTGCGCGCGCGTTATGAAGAGCGCCAGCCGAACGATGAGGAACTGGCGGCATGCTTCACCCAAGCGCTGGCGACCGGGCTGGGCGTGGCGCCGGAGGACTTGTTCGCGGGGATTCCGCCGCTCGGGGAGCTCAGTGGCGGGCTGGAAGAGCTTATCAATTAAGTATTTTTCAACCTGGCTAAAAATATTTTCAGGTTTTTTTGAAAAAGACCTAAAGTTCCGCGCAATCCCGACGTTATGGAAGGACACGCGGTAATCTTTATAAATTTTTTGGCCAGGTGAGCGCATGACCTCCAACGAAGTTCTCTCGATGTACGAAAATATTGCTGGCCTGACTGGCAAGATGGCGGTTGCGGCAAAAGCAGGCGACTGGAATGGCATGGCCAAGCTGGAAACGCAGTGCAAGCAACATGCGGCGGCGGTCAAGACCGGCGTGCCCGCACTCGATGGCGCGCCCCGCATGCGCAAGATCGACTTGCTCAAGCAAATCATGGCCAATGACCGCGCGGTGCGCGAGATTACCGAACCGTGGCAGTTGTCCGATGTGATGTGCGCGACGCACTGAGCTGCTTAACAATGTGAACGAAAAGATGTGAACGAAAGCGCCCGAGGGCGCTTTTTTACGTCGTCGTTCCCGCGAAGGAGGCTGTTTCAAAAGGGACGCGTTCAACGACTACCACCTCCAGCACCGTCGTTCCCGGCCTCGGCGGCCCCCTTGGCGGGAATCCAAGTTCGCTGCTATGCCACGGAATGGGATTCCCGCCAAGAGGGCCGCCCAGGCCGGGAATGACGGATAAGAGTCTACCGCCTAGCGGTGATTTTAGCGTTTTGAGACAGCCTCCTTCGCGGGAATGACGGAGCTATGCCTTGGGCGACTAGCGATGCACGTGGTGCGCGCGCTAATACCCCGCCACAGCCAGTTTCAACGCCAGCGCAATCCCCTCGGCCGCCTGGGTAATCTCCGGCAGCGACGGAAAACTCGGGGCGATGCGGATATGGCTGTCCTGCGGGTCGACCCCGTACGGATACGCGGCGCCAGCCGGCGTGAGCGTAATCCCGGCTTCCCTGGCCAGCGCGATCGTCTTCTTGGCCGCACCCGGCGGCGTCACCAAGTCGATAAAGTACCCGCCTTTCGGCACCGTCCACGACACGCCCGGCACATCGCCCAGGTGCGCCCCGAACTGCGCCAGCACGGCGTCGAACTTGGGCTTGAGCAGCGCCGCGTGGCGCCTCATGAGCGCTTCCACGGTTGCGCGGTCTTTCAACAGGCGCACGTGGCGCAGCTGGTTGATCTTGTCCGGGCCGATGCTGCGAATGCCCGCATGCCTGGTCCACCAGGCGATATTGGCCGGCGACGAGGCCAGCGCGGCAATGCCCGACCCGGCCCAGCTCACCTTCGAGGTCGATGCGAACACGATCGCCCGGTCCGGGTTGCCCGCCCTGGCGCATTCGCCAACCAGCTCGGCGACACGCACGTTTTCGTCGGTGAGGTGATGGAAACGATAGGCGTCGTCCCACATCAGCCGAAAGTCCGGCGCGGCGGTTTTCATGGCGGCGAGGCGGCGCACCACCTGGTCCGAGTAGACCGCGCCGGACGGATTGCTGTACTTCGGCACGCACCACATGCCCTTGATGCTGGCGTCACTGGCCACCAGGCGCTCGACGACATCCATATCCGGCCCGTCGTCGTTGAGCGGCACATTGATCATCTTGATGCCGCGCGCTTCGCAGATCGAAAAATGGCGGTCGTAGCCCGGCACCGGGCACAAGAACACGCTCTGCTGGCCAACCCAGGGCTGGCCGCCCGGCACGCCGTTCAACAGCGCAAACACGATCACATCATGCATCAGCGACAGGCTGGCATTGCTGTCGACCACGACCTGGGCGCTTGGGACATCGAGCAGGCTGCCGAACAGCGCGCGCGCTTCGGGCAAGCCCACGCCCAGGCCATAATTGCGGGCGTCGGCGCCATCGGCCGCACTGAAGCCGGGCAAGGCATCGAGCAGGTCCTTGGACAGGTCAAGTTGTTCGGGAGATGGTTTGCCGCGCGACATGTCGAGCTTGAGTCCGCGTTGCAGGAACAGCTCGTATTGCGCTTGTGCCGGGTGTGTTGCCGTCGTCATGTGCTTGCCTTCAGTGGTTAGGGTCACCAAAGAGTATAGCTTGAAGGCAAATTGATCGCTGGGGGAGGAAAGAATTCTGGAGAGCGATCACCAGGTATCTCCTGGTGTCGCCTCTTGCCGGTTGCATCCGGCGTCCGCTGGCGCATCGTTGGCTGGCGGACCGCTTCCGGGGACAGGCGTTTCTTCAACGATTATCTGCTTGCCGCGCCACGCTATCGTTGGTGGCTGCGCCAGATCCTGGGCCCGTTTTTGCAGTCCCGCAGGACCACGGAAACCAGTATAGCGCAGTTTTGAAAGTTGTGTAGACGACTTCGTGCGCGTGCGCATCTTTTTTCAATATTTTTATATATACAACGAAATCAGCTCGCATCGGGCTCGACGTGAAGCGCCGGCGCGGGCGCTTTCGGCTTGCGTTTGAAGCGCGCGGCAAGTCCGGCGAACATGCCCGTTTTGGCCGCTGCCGGCGCGTCGGCAGGTGCGGCGCCCTCGGTGGACAGCGCGGCCTTGCGCTTGCGCCGGCGTAGCAGGAACCAGACGGCCAGGGCGGTCACGAGGGTCGCGCCCGCGCCGGCGCCGATCAGCATCCAGGGAAACTCCTCCCCTTTCTTGGCGGCGTTCTTTTTGGCGAGGGCCGCGCGCGAGAGGATCGGCGGCGGCGCGGCCGGCGCGGCCGCATGGCTGGAGGAAGCCGCATCATGCCCGGCCGATGCCGCCGCATGGCTGGCGACGGCACTTTTGCCCTCGATGGCCCGTTGCAGCAATTTGACCTTTTCTTCGAGCTCCACAATCCGGGCCGACAGCACGCCATTCTTGCGGTCGAGATCGACGCACGTCTTGAGTTGATCCTCACTGATCTGGGGACAGGATGACGATGCGGCCGATGGCAGTTGCAAGACCCGCACCGGGCGCGGCGCTGGCGCTGACGCAACCCTCGCGGGCGCGGCAGGCAACGACGCAGGGACCGGGACCGGAACCGGGACCGGAACCGGGACCGGAAGCGCGACCGGAACAGGAACAGGAACCGGCGCGGGAGGCGGCGCCGGCTGCGGATCATGGCTGAGCCACAAGGTCACTGCGCGCACTTCGCGCTTGCCGCCTTCACCGAGCATGAGGAACAGATGCACATAATCACTCTCGACCGGCTTGACCGAGGTGATGTGCAGAAACTGGCGACCGTCGCGCCGCATCACCGACAAGGTCAGGTTCGACAGCACCGGATGCATGCGCACATTCGCGCCGCGCCACACATCGGCGTCGGCCAGGCGCACCTGCACGCTGGCGCCGCGCTCGGGCGATTCGGCCAGCGCCGTCAGTTCCACATCGGCCACCAGCGGCTGCCCGATGTACGAACGCACCTGGGCCTCGCCCAGCTCGGCGGCGTGGGAGCTGGCAAGCGCGCCGGCCAGTATCAGGCCGAGAATCAAGATAATGCCGGACCGGGCCAGCCGGGCGATTCGCGAATGGTGCATATATGGTAATGTTGTTAAGCTAATGACGAAGGAGCGGAGAAATCTGTAGCCCTACCGTAATTAACGTACGCCGAGATAAACTCTTTAATCGCAATCCCAAATAAACAGGCAGCTAAATGGAAACAAGAATCGAAAAAGACAGTTTTGGCCCGATCGCGGTCCCGTCCGAACGCTTGTGGGGCGCGCAGACGCAACGCTCGCTGGAGCACTTTGCCATCTCGAGCGAGCGCATGGCGCCCGAGCTGGTGGCCGCGCTGGCCCAGGTCAAGCGTGCCGCCGCCGCCGTCAACCGCTCGCTCGGCCTGCTGCCGGCCGAGAAGGCCGACGCCATCGTCAAGGCCGCCGACGAGGTGCTCGACGGCAAACATCCCGACGAATTCCCGCTGGTCGTGTGGCAGACCGGCTCGGGCACGCAAAGCAATATGAACATGAACGAGGTGCTGGCCAACCGCGCTTCCGAACTGAGCGGCGGCGCGCGCGGCGAAGGCCGCCTGCTGCATCCGAACGACCATGTGAACCTGGGCCAGTCGTCCAACGATATTTTCCCGACCGCGATGCACGTTGCAGCGGCCCAGGCCGTGGTGCAATCGCTGCTGCCGGCCCTGGCGCGCCTGCGCGCCACGTTCGAGATCAAGTCGCGCGAGTTCGCCGACATTGTCAAAATCGGGCGCACCCATTTGCAGGACGCGACCCCGCTGACCCTGGGCCAGGAATTCTCGGGCTATGTGGCCCATCTGGAATACTCCGAACACGCGATCAAGTCCACCCTGCCCGGCCTGCTGCAACTGGCCGCCGGCGGCACGGCGGTCGGCACCGGCCTGAACACGCACCCGGATTTTGCGGCCCGCATCGCGGCCGAAATCGGCTCGCGCACGGCGCTCAGCTTCAAGACCGCGCCCAACAAGTTCGCGGCCCTGGCCGGGCACGACGCGCTGGTCGGCACCCACGGCGCCCTGAAAACCCTGGCCACGGCCTTGATGAAAATCGCCAACGATGTGCGCTGGATGGCGTCCGGCCCGCGCTCGGGCCTGGGCGAGATCAGCATTCCCGAAAATGAGCCAGGCAGCTCGATCATGCCGGGCAAGGTCAATCCGACCCAGTGCGAAGCGCTGACCATGCTGTGTTGCCAGGTGTTCGGCAACGATGTCGCCATTACCATGGGCGGCGCGTCCGGCAACTTCGAGCTGAACGTATTCAAGCCGATGATCGCCCATAACTTTTTGCAAAGTGCGCGCCTGCTGGCCGACGGCATGCGCTCGTTTAACGAGCATTGCGCGCACGGCATCGAGCCGAACCGCGAACGCATCGGCGAACTGATGGAACGCTCGCTGATGCTGGTGACGGCCCTGGCGCCGCACATCGGCTACGACCGCGCGGCCCAGATCGCCAAAAAGGCGCAGCACGAGGGCACCACCCTCAAGCAGGCGGCGCTGGCGCTCGGATTTGTGACGGAACAACAGTTCGAGGAGTGGATCGTGCCGCTTGAGATGACCCGGCCCGGCTTGTAAGGACGTACGGCGTGTAACGTACGGCGTGTAAGGTACGGCGTGGGCGCGGCGCGGCGCGGGCAACGTTGACGCGCCGCGCCGATGCCGCCACACTGCGCTTCTTTCATCTATTTTTAGGACGAGCGGTAAATGCAGAAAGTCACTTTTGACCTCACAGGCGAGTTCGTCGAACTGAACCAGTTATTGAAGTTGTCGGGCTTGTGCGACAGCGGCGGCGCGGGCAAGAACCTGGTCGCCACGGGCGTGGTATCGGTCGATGGCAAAAAGGAATTGCGCAAGACCGCCAAGATCCGCGATGGCCAGGTGGTCGGCATCGGCGACGTGCGCATCAGCGTGCGCAGCAGCGGGACTGACGGCGCCTGATTGCGCCAGCGCAGTATAAACACCTTGTAATCGGGCAATATTAGAAATATGCTGAGTGAGGACGGCGGCGGCACGGGCGTTCTTGCGCGGCGACAAACACAAAATTGCATGTTTTGTATATATTCTAAGACGTGATTAACCGATTCAAGGTGGCCACCATGGATAACCCTGAAGAAAACCAGCAAACGCAGGAACGATTGATCGGCGACCTGCGGCTCGTCATCGAAAATGCGGAAGAGTTGCTGAAGAACACGGACCAGTACACCAGCGTGTTATACCGTAGTGCCCGCGCCAAGCTGGCGCTGGCGCTGAACGCGGCCACCGAAGAACTGGCCAGATTCGAGGACGAGCAACTCGGACGCATGATCGAAGCGAGCAAAACCGCCAATGCGGACAATGCCGACCTGTCCGGCGAAGCGCGCATCATGCGTGCTTTCAATTAAGCAAGCCAGCGGCGTCTTCCCCGAGCGCCGCTGCTTCGGTCCTCGCCCGCGCGCCTCATCGGGCTGCTACAAATACCCCTTTTTCCATCCATCGAACAAGTTTTGCATGTGATCGAGCAAGCAAGTGTTGCCTTTTTTCATGAGCACGAAGCGGCACTGCAAGTGAGCGTGGTCGATGGCGTACACGCACACCTTGCGCGCCGTCAGCCACTCGACGTCGATGACGCTGTGCCGCGCATACGTGAGCGGCATGCCGAAACCGGACGCGACGGCCTGCCCCGACGTGCTGTGCCTGGGCGTGCAATATTGCGCAAAAATGGCGCTGCGGACCGGCTGGCGCCAGCCGGTGAAGAGCGGCCCTGTCGCCTTGTCGAGCGCGGCGCCCTCCTCGCCCGCGCCGGGGCGTGCGACTGGCCAGGCGGCGCTGGGTCGAGCATGGCCCGCGCTCAGGCGTTGGCGATGGCGGAGGCGCGCTCCTGCTCCCACGCTTCCTGCCATGCAATGGCGCCCGGCTTTTCGAACCATTGCTGGAGGTAATCGGCGAGCTCGGCCGCTTCGGGCATCGGCGAGTTCGACAGGTAGGCCATGGTGGCGTCCAGCCCGGCGCCGACAAAATACTCGGCCCCCAGCAAGGTCCCGACATCCATGTTGATGTGCTTGGCTTTCCACAGCAGCAAGCTGTCGGCCACGTCGCCGGCGCGGTACAGCAGGAAAGCGCACTGGTAGATGCCTTCGTAGTAATCCATATCGTCTTGCACGATGTGGTCCCAGAGGGCTGTGCGCAGGTTGATTTCCTCGTCGAGCAACTCGATCAGCAGGGCGCGGTACGGCGCCAGGGTGGCATCGACCAGTTGCTTGTAGATCGCCCGGCGCACTTCCGGCGCGAGCAGCGCTGTTGCGACTGCGGGGGAAACAGCATTGCCATTGCTCTGGTACTCGGCGATAACTTGATCAGCGCTCATTGACATGAATGAAATCGATATAAAGAATGATTATAGCGTGAGTAAAACGCAACCCTTTTGCACGAGGGCCGCGCCCTGGAAAAATGACCAGCTTCCGCACAGAAAGACAGGCAGTCCGGGATTCAGGGCGCCAGCAGGATGCCGAGCGCAATCCACTGCGCCAGATGCGCCCCGATGTCGAATTGCTCATCGAGGGCGAAGGCGGCATCGAGCGCCTCACCCATTGTATATCCCCCGGCCAGCGTGGCGAGCGCGCCTGCGTGCGCGGGGGTGAGCGCGAGCAGTTCGATCTTCCAGCGCGGGCGGGCGACCAGGGCTGCGCTGGGGCGATCCATGGCTGCCGGAAAGTCGACGCCGCTGTCGGGCTGGTGCGCTTGCCACAGGGGCACCACCGCCCAGCTTGACGCGATCAGGCTGCAGGCCGGATGCAGGGCGTAGCGCGCCTGTTCGAACTGGTCCGGCGTGAGGGCGGCCAGCGCGTCGGCGCCGATGGGTTCGGCGTCAGGCGCGTAATGGGCGCGGTGCACCGCCCACTCGAGTCGCGCCATGTCCGGCAGGTAAGGATAATCGGCGATATGGGGAAAACCGTCGAGGAAGCGGGCAAAACTGGCGCCAAAACGGTTCAGGTCGGCGTCGAGCGATGGATGGGCCATGCCGTAGGCCCGTGCCAGCGCGCCAAAAAACTCCTCGCCGACCAGTTGGCGCAGCACCGGGCAGGCGGCCGACAAGGCTTTGTTCCAGGTTACGCCGAGGTTGCCCCGATACAGGCCGAAGCGGTCGGCATTGGGGCCGCCCCTGAATTGCGCCAGCGCCTCGGCTTCGTGGTCGTAGTCGAACAGGGCTTGCGCGAAACGTTGCTGGGTATCGGCCAGGGCGTCCGGGACCAGCGCCTGGCCGTGGCGGCCGCGCCAGGGGTTGGCGACCTTGCTCACCGGGTAAGCGCTGGCGATGCGCTGCGCCTTGCGCGCTTCGCCCAGCAGCACGTCGAGCGCGGGCACGTCGGTATCCCATTCGATCAGGGTCGGCAGGCGGCCGAAGCGCGCCAGCGCCGCTTCATACAACGCCCACACGGGCGCGGCCACCACGTCGCCATGATGATCGACTACTGCCTGCGGCGTGACCAGATGGCCGGCCAGGTGGATTTCGCCCACGCTGCCGGGGGCGATGGCCGCAATTGCCGCCAGCGCGTCTTCACCGTGATTGCACTGGTTGACGTAGAGATTGTTCACATCGAGCAGCAAGGCGCAGCCGGTACGGCTGGCCAGCTCGGCCATGAACTCGGCTTCGCTCATGGTATCGTCGTTAAAACGCACGTATGTGGAGACATTTTCCAGCAAAATGCGCCGATGCAGCCGGTCTTGCACTTGCTCCACCCGTGCGCACAGCAAATCGAGCGCGGCGCCGCTGAGCGGCATCGGCAATAAATCGTTCAGTTGGCGGTCGGCGACGGCGCCCCAGCACAGGTGTTCGGACACGAGCATGGGCTCGACCCGCTCGACCAGCGCGCAGACACGGTCCAGATGGGACGTTGAAAACCCGCGCGCCGAGCCGAGGCCGAGGCCGACGCCGTGCAGGCTGATGGGATAATCGCGGCGCAGTTCCTGCAATACATGCCAGTCCCAGCCCGCGCGGTCGAGAAAGTTTTCGGTGTGGACTTCAAGCCAGCCGACTGCGGGCCGTTGCTCGAGAAACTGGCGGTAATGGGGGGCGCGCAAGCCGACCCCGGCGCCCGGCGAGGCGGGACCGGCAACAGGATCGACCGGTAAGGCCCCGCACGTCATGAAATAGCCGGCTTACTTGCCGGACAGTTTGCCGCCGGCTTTTTCACAGGTGCCCTTGGCCACCCATTTCCACTCTTCCGGGGCTTTGTCGACAGTCGATGCTCCGGCGCAGCCGTGCGAACCGGTCGCGCTGGCGCAATCGTTCTGGCCGGCCTTGGCGATGCCATAGCACTTCTCCTTGTCGGCCTTGTCGCCCTTGGACATGGGCGCATCGTGTGCGGCGGCCATGCCGGAGGAAACAGCGCACACGCCGGCGAGGGCGGCGGCGATCAGGGCTTGACGTTTGTTCATCGTGAATCTCCTTGAGTATGATGGAAGTGGAACAGGAACTGCCGGGTTGAAGGCGATTGTAAAGCGGCCCACGCGATTGTCCGGCGTGCCTTTCAGTTCCTTACAACTTGTCCCGTGCGCCGCCAATTTTAACGCAAAAACGCCCGGCTCCTCCGTCGATGGGAGGTCACCGGGCGGCGCGGCGCGTGCTGGGCGCCGGATCAGGCAGTCGTATTGATCCTGTTGCCGAGATTGGCCGGCAGGCGCTGCGGTTGCGGCAGCGCGTCGATCAGTTGGGCAGCAACCTGGCCGTCCATCTGTTGCGCTTTCTTCAACACGGCGTAGCCCACTTCCTGCTTGATACCCGTTTCGGCCATGCTGGTGGCCAGTGATGCAATTGATGAAACGTCCATGAGAGTCCTCCCGTTTGATTGGCTATCAGGGATGTTAACGACACGGCGCGCCCGAACTTTAGGCTGGCGCCGGATTAATTCTGGCCTTGAGCCATGCCAGCACGCTGGCCGGGTCGTTCAGGTCGAGCCAGGCGAGATTGTCGGGCAGATCACCTGGCGGCGGCGCATCCGATGCCACGGCGACAATATGCGGATCGTTCGGATACAGCGGCGGATGCCCCAGCGAGGGTCGCTGCACCTCCAGCTTGGGGATGGCTTCCCATTTGTAGCCTTCGACCAGGGTCAGGTCGGCCCGGCCCAGCAGCGCCAACTGCTCGGCCAGGGTCGGTTCCGGCTCGCCGCGCAGCTCGCGAATGACGGCCACGCGGAACGGCGAGGCGATCATCACCTGCGCCGCCCCGGCCATGCGCAGGCGCGCGCTATCCTTGTGGGGCGGTTCGAGCATCACGTCGTGATGGCTGTGCTTGACGACATTGATGCGCAGGCCATCGGCGGCCAGCTGGCGGACCAGCGTTTCGAGCAAGGTCGTCTTGCCGCTGCCGGACCAGCCAATTACACCGAGTAAGTTGTGCATGCGCGGCCTTTCCGCCGTGAAGTGAGATCGTCATTATACAAAGGTCATCGCCATCAATACGGATGGCGGTAGCGCTGGCCCTTGTAGCTCATCACGGCGGACTTGGGCAGCAATTTTTCCAGCACCAGGCCGGGCGCCACTTCCTCGCCTTCGCGGCGCAAGACTTTATCTATGAGCAAGAGGCGATCGGCCGGATTCTTGGAATAGATATAGCCGCCGACCGCGATCGGCGGAATCTCGCTGCGCAGCGCCTCGGGCAGTTCGCGCAGGGTGCGCAGGGCCTCTTCCGGAGCGGGAACAGGCTTGTCGGCCTTGACCGTCCCGGTCCTGGCCGGCTCATCGTTCTTAAGCGGCGTTTCCTTCTTGAGCGGCGCTTCCTTCTTCACCGGCTCTTCCTTCTTGACCGGCGTTTCCTTCTTCACCGACTCTTCCTTCTTGACCGGCTGAAGCTTGACCTCGGCCACTTTGAGCGGATCGACCTTGACCGGCTCGGCCTTGGGCGGCGGCGCGGCTTGCACCACTGGCGCCAGCGGCGGAGCCGGCACGGGAGCCGGCGCGACCGGTACAGGCAAGGGTGCAGGCGCCACCTGCGCGACTGGCGCGGTAGCCGACGCGGTAGCCGACGCGGTCGCCTGCACCAGCGGCGCCGGCGGCGTTGCCGATTGCTTCCAGGCATACACGGCAGCCCCGGTGGCGCCCAATGCCAGCAGCGCCAGTCCGATCACGACCGGGCTGGCGCCGGCGCCGGCCCGTTCCGGCTCGGCGACATGCATCGGGCTCGCGTGGATGGTTGGAGCGTTGCCGAGCTGGCGTTCGGCCTGCGCCTTTTTCAGTGCTTCGAGAATATAGGACATCTTATGGTTTCCCCGTTGCAGCGGCCGCCAGCAAGCGCGGTTCGGCCACGCCGGTCAGCTGGTTCAGGCGCATGTAGGTGCGCGGACCGGCCACGCCGTCCGCCTTGAGGTTTTGACGGGCCTGGAACGCGCGCAGCAGTTCCAGGGTCGGCGCGCCCAGCGGACGATCGGCCGGCGGCGGGGCCAGCCCGTTGACCTTGGCCAGGCGCGACGCGATCCAGTCTACATCTCCCCCCTGCTCGCCCGCGCTGACCTGGTCGCGGAAGTAACGCGGCATGACCCAGAAGGTCACGAAGCTGCCGTCCGAACGGGTAGCGAGTGCGCCGAGGTCGAGCGTCTGCTCGCTGCCGTCCACGTTCAGGCGCACGGTGCTCTCGTCCATGCCGGTCACAAGCGCGTAGCTCACCACCGGCCCATCGCGCAAGGTCAGCACGGCCGGACGGTCGAGCAGGCGCAGTTCGTACAAGCCGCCCTTGCCCTGATGGCAGCGCAGGTTCAGTTTCAATGCATCGTCGCAGGTCGCGCCGGCGGGCAGCGCCACGCCCCAGAGCGCCGACAAGGCGTGCAGCGCAGCGGCTTCACTGGCGTGCGTGAGCGGCGCGACGGGCGCACGCGGCGCCGGCGTCGGCGCCGGGACGGCGGCCACGGCCTTGAGCGGCGCTGGCGCCGCCGCCTGCACCGCCACGGCCCTGGCGGGCGGGCGCAGCTGCCATGCCGCTGCCGCGCCGATCACGGCGCTCGCCAGCACGCCGGCCGCAACATACTGCCAGCGCATCCTGGACGCGGCCGCCGTGGCGCCGCCCGAAAACACTTCGCTGCCGGCGCGGCGCAGGATCTGGCGCGTCACTTCGCGGCTGTTTTCGACATACGCTCCCAGCAGCGCGCGGTCGCACAGCAGGTTGATGCGGCGCGGCACGCCCTGCGACAACTGGAACACCTGTCCCATCAGCGAACGCGGAAACGGCCGCGATGCCCCGCCCCCGGCCACCGCCAGCCGGTGCGCGACGTAGCTGGCGGTTTCGGCTTCGGTGAGCGAGCCGAGGTGATAGCGCGCGATGACGCGCTGGGCCAGCTGTTCGAGTTCGGGCCGGGCCAGGATCGCGCGCAGCTCCGGCTGGCCGATCAGGATAATTTGCAGCAGCTTGCGCTCGCTGGTTTCCAGGTTGGTCAGCAGGCGCAACTGTTCGAGCACGTCGGCCGACAGGTTCTGGGCCTCGTCGATGATCAGCACATTGTTCTTGCCCTGCGCGTGGCTCTGCAACAGGTAGCGGTTGATGGCGTCCACATAGCTCTTGACGCTGACCGCGCCGGCCGGCGCCGGCGGCAGGTCGATGCGGAATTCATCGCAGATCGACAGCAACAGTTCCTCGACCGTCAGCTTGGGATTGAAGATGTAGGCCAGGCGGCAGTCGGGGGGAATCTGCTCGATGAAGCAGCGGCACACGGTAGTCTTGCCGGCGCCGATTTCGCCGGTCAGCAGCACGAAACCGCCGCCGCTGCCGACCCCGTACAGCAGGTGCGCCAGCGCCTCGCGGTGGCGTTCGCTCATGAACAGGTAACGGGGATCGGGGGCGATGGAAAACGGTGATTGCTTCAGGCTGAAGAATTGCTTGTACATGGATTCCCTGGAAGTGCATCACCCGCGCTAGCGGCCGACGGGCAGCGGCTTGTATTTGGCGCAGTAAATCTTGGACTTGGTCTTGAAGTAGACGATTTTACTGCCGGGATTGGACGCGCGCACCGGATAAGGCGAGTTGTCCACCGACAGGTGCCGCACGCCCACGGCGTTGCGGATCGATTCTTCGAGCTTGTCGGGCGTGGTGTCGGCCACGGCGGCCACGAACACCAGTTCGCTGGTATCGTCGCTGATCATGATGTCGGTCACCGGCGCGCCCCACAAGGTGCCCTCGGCCTTGAACCAGTAGGCGCCGCCCTCATGCTTGTAGGACGGGCCGAAGGCGCTCACCAGGTAATCGTGGAAGTAAGCATTGTCGAGATGGCTGCGGCACAGGATGGCGCTGCCGATCACGGGGCCGAAGGTCGACGGCGCCGCCCGCGCGGCCAGCGGCGCGGCGGCGGCCAGCGCCAGCAGGGCCATGGCGCAGCTTCGCCCGGGCAGTGCGCGCAAGCGGGCAGCACCAGGTAAAACCTGCTTCGAACCGATCGCCAGGCGCATCCGACCTCCGCGGGAGAACGTGCTTACTGACGCGCGCGCTCTTCCTTCTTGACCTTCTTGGCTTCTTTTTTCTCTTTCACCGACTTGGCGGGCTCTTTTTTGGTTTCTTTCTTGTTGTCTTGCGCTTTACTCATTGCGGGCTCCTGATAACGATTTATAGCTTGGACAGCCAATTGCGGTTGGCAGCGATTTTCTGCTTGGCCGACGCCGGCAGCATCTCGTAACAGCCGGGATACTGCTTGAGCGCGTGCTCGCGGATTTCTTTCTGCAAACCGTTGATAATAAACACATATACGACGGCACCGTCGTCAGTCTGCCGTGTGCCCATATAGCGAATCATTATTCCTCCTGTTAATCCGTGAGCGGAGCGAATAAAACCTCTGTTGTCTCACATCGCCACATTATGACACTGCCCGGCGCAATTTCGCTACCCGGGGCGGAAATCGCGGACGAAAAAAAGCCCGCACGGAGGCGGGCTTTCGAGATGGGCCGCTAGTGCCCGTGAAACTTCTTGCTTTTGTAAAATTTGCCAGAAAGCATATCGTTCATGCCACTCTGGAATCACTAAATTCCGACTAGAAATATAGCACATGACATTGACATGACATGAACAAAATGTCAGCGAGTGTGGCGAGAAAGAAACGCTTCAGACATGGGCCAGCCAGGGGTCGCTTTCCGGACGCGGAAACTGGGCCGTCATGAAATCGACAAAACTGCGCACCTTGTACGACAGCAAACGCCGGCTCGGATAGACCAGCGACACTTCCAGGCGGCCCAGATGGTGGCCCTTGAGCAGCTGCACCAGCCGCCCACTGCTCAGGTCGTCTTCCAGGGTCAGCGAGGAGCGCACCATGATGCCCATGCCGGCGATGGCCGCCTGGCGCAACACCGAGATATTGTTCGATATCACGCGTGGGGTGATCGGCACATCGACCCGCTTGTTCTCCCACGTCACCGGCCAGCTGTGGCGCAACTGCTCGAAGGCGAAATTGAGGCAATCGTGCGACGACACGTCGACCGGCGTGCGCGGCTCGCCACGCCGCGCAACGTAGTCGGGCGAGGCGCACAGCACCACGTTGGAGGTGGCCAGGCGGCGCGCGATCAGGCTGGCGTCGAATTTTTGCAAGCCCATGAAGATGCCGACATCGAAACCTTCTTCGACGATATCGACCGCGTGGTCGGCCAGGGTGACGTCGAGCACCACGTCGGGCACGGTGGCGGCGTACAGCGGCAGCAGCCTGGCCAACTGGTACTGGCCGAAGCCGGGATGACAATACATCCGCAAGGTCCCGCTGGCCTTGCGCGACGACGAGGACGCGACCGCGTCGGCATCGTCGATATCGGCCAGGATCTGGCGTACACGCTCCAGGTATTGGCGGCCGGTTTCGGTGAGCGAGAGCTTGCGCGTGGTGCGGTTGAGCAAGCGCGTGCCGAGGTGGGCTTCGAGGTCGGCAATGTTGCGCGTCACCACAGTGTTCGACATCTCCATCGCCTCCGCCGCACGGGCAAAGCTGCCCTGCTCGACCACTTTGGCAAACACACGCATTGATTGAAGCCTGTCCATCCCCGCCTCCGACTGTGGATTATCCCAAATTGCGCAACGTTGCATTGCGAGTATTCGCCTTTTTTGCGGATACCGCAACGTATAGACTGCTTCACATGGACCAGCAAACGCAAACAAGCAACTCGTCAGCGCCGCCAGGTCACAGCGACGTCCACGCAGTTTCCACTTAATTACTGGAGAAACACCATGAAATCATTGTCCTTCATTGCTGCTGTTGCAGTGTTTGCTGTTGGAAACTTCGCTGCTACCGCTGTTGCGGCCGATGCCACCGTGGCCAGCGCAAGCGTCAGTGCGGCGGCGAGCAGCATCACCGCCACCCGTCTGAACGTGCCGGAACTGGCCGTGTCGTCGACCCGCAGCCGCGCCGAGGTGCGCGCCGAAGCGCTGGCGGCGGCCAAGAATGCCCGTCCAACCCTCAATACCCAGCTCGACCTGAGCGCGAACTAAGCTCGGATTGACATCGATTATTCCGAATTTAGCAATTGTGCATTGCGTCATTCGGTCTTTTTCGAATCAATCAGACGCAATACACTGACCTTAATCAAAGAGCACCGCTCTTGCCGCCGCAGACAAATGCGACGTTGAATTAATACTGGAGAAATATTATGAAAGCATCGACATTGTTTACCGCCGTAGCAGCCCTGGTCCTGAGTGGTTCGGCCTTTGCCGCCGACGCCCCTGCCGCCAGCACCGCTGTTTCCGCTGCCGCCGCATCGAGCCTGAGCGTGCCAGCTGTCACCATCAGCCAGTCGACCAGCCGTAACCGCGCCGACGTGAGCGCCGAAGCTGTTGAATTCGTCAAGAACTACAAGACCGCTTTCGCCGTCCAGCTGGAACAGTACAAGAACTAATCAAACACGAAGCAAGCATCAAAGCGCGGCGGCCAGCCCCGGCCGCACGCGCGCAACACCCTCGCAGCACAGTTCACACCGGAAAACCCGACGCCCCCTCGGGTTTTCCGACCTCCCCTCCCCCGTTTTTTTCGTGCCCGCATCCCGTTGCGCCAGTGCCCGCCCGCGCACAGCCGCTTCCCGACCGTTCACGCCGCCGATTCGTCAGTTCGTCGCCTGGTACTCGCGTGCGCGCCCGGATGGCCGTATTGTTCATGCTCCGTACTCAACGCCGCCCAGCGGCCACATGCCATGACCACCTTATTCAACTACGCCACCTGCGCCACCCTCCTGTGCGCCGCCGCGACCGCCCATGCCGAGGACATCTACGATGTGCGCAAGGTCGCGCCCTTCCACGCGATCGAAGTGTCCGGTCCTTACACAGTCGAGATCAAAGGCTTGGGCCAGCAAGAACTCGCCCTGTCGGGCCCGCGCAAGGAACTCGACGACATCGAAACCATCGTCAAGGGCGATACCCTGATCGTGCGCCCGCGTTCGCCCGGCGGCATCAACATCCGCTTCAACCGCAAGGAACGCGTCACCATCAAGATCAGGGCGCCCGGCCTGCGCAGCCTGTCCAATGCCGGCAGCGCCGACGTGTCGGCACGCGATGTCGAGAGCGCGCAATTCGCGTTGAACGTGAGCGGCTCGGGCGATGTGGAAATGTTCCAACTGAAAACCGAGAAGCTGAACGTGAGCATGCAAGGCTCGGGCGACGTCGACCTCGGCGGCGACGTCGGCGTCTTGCAGGCCAATGTGAACGGCTCAGGCAGCTTCGACGCCTGCAGCATGAACCTCAAGCGCGCCAGCGCTGTGCTGCGCGGATCGGGGGAAGTCTGCGTCCCCGGCGGCAGCGAGGAATTCCTGGGTGAGTTGCATGGCTCGGGCGAGCTGACTGTCAAGCAATTGCAAGCCGACAAGGCGCGCCTGGTGGTGACCGGTTCCGGCGAGATCGACATCGACGGCGCGGTCGGCACGCTCGTCGCCGACCTGAATGGTTCAGGCAGCATCGACGCCGAAGAACTGGTGGTGCAACAGCCCAACGTAACCGTGCGCGGCTCGGGCAACGTGGAAGTGCGCGTCAAAGCGGCCGGCAACGGCGCCGCGCAACTGATGCGCTATGACCGCAAAGGCGCCAAAGCGTCGCGCGGCTGATGCACCTTCCTTGGGGGCGGGATTGCCCGCCCCTGTAGTGGCGTCAAAGCGTGTTGCGTTCACGCCATGCAAGCACGGCGCCCAGTGCCGTCCCGATCAAGGAACACACGACTAAGCAGTTTTTGAAGTCACTCTCGTTCCTGGAAACGACAAACCAGCCTACGAAGCCAAGGACGCAGCCGGCCAGGCTGCCAAAGCCCGTATACGTACGATAGTCGATCACGCTCACGGCGCGCTGCGCCTCTTTAGAACGGGGAAATGCTTCTTGAATCAAGGTGGTTCCACAGTCGAGGCAACGTACACTCATTGCAGAATTTTGGGCATTGCAAACTGGGCAAGTCATTCAAGCCTACGGAAAAAGGACAGGGATATCTGGAGTGGGATGTTGCCCGTATTATTTCGATGCGGGAACTTGCATAGCTTACCATCAACGCAATCCGATTGACACCTTTTGCGGCGCCATCCCTGTCGCCCCCTCAGGATGAGGGATTGCTGTCCTCCGAGGAATAGCGCCAGCGCTTCCCCCTCCTTGCGCGGCGCCGCCCACAGCGCATCCCACGCGCCCGGCGACATTCTCTTCCATACCAAATTGGCACTAAACCAAAGCCAGATCAATACCATTGCCGGCATTTTATAAAACGTTATTAAACAACGGCTTATGATGATATGGAGGGATTCTGACACCATGCCAATTCGGTATTTTATAATACCACTTAAATACCTGTTGACAAGGTGGTTAGGCGACCATATAGTGCCCACACCTTCCCCACTTCTGAACCCGGACAACAGCAAACATGATCGAATATCTCATCGGCGTCGATGGCGGTGGAACCGGTACCAGAGTGCGCCTGGCGCGCGCCGACGGCAGCCAGTTGGCACAAGGCCAGGGCGGACCGTCCGGTCTCTCGCTCGGCATTGCGCAGGCGTGGAATTCGGTCGCCGAAGCGATCGCCTCGGCCTTCGGCGCGGCCGGCATCGCGCAGCCGCCCAACGCCGCCATCGGCATTGGCCTCGGCATGGCCGGCGTGCACAATCGGCTGTGGGCCGAACAATTTATCAGCGCCGATCCGGGCTTCGGCGGCATGCGCCTGGCAAACGACGGCCACACCACCCTGATCGGCGCGCATGGCGGCAATCCCGGCACCATCGTCGCCATCGGCACCGGCAGCGTGGGCCAGGCCCTGCTGGCCGACGGCAGCTTTCGCGAAGTGGGCGGCTGGGGTTTTCCGACCGGCGACGAAGCCGGCGGCGGCTGGATGGGCCTGCGCGCCATCGCCCATATCGAAAAAGTCATCGACGGGCGCGCGCCGCACAGCGCCTTTGCGCAAGCGGTGATCGACGCCTGCGGCGGCGAACGCAATGCGATCCAGGTCTGGATCGGCAGCGCCACCCAGACCGTGTTCGCCTCGCTGGCGCCACTGGTGGTGGCGCACGCGGACACGTGCGACACCGCGCGCGCCATCCTGGCCGACGCCGGGCGCGAAGTGGCCTTGATGGCGCACGCGCTCGACCCCACCGGCCAACTGCCGCTGGCCCTGTGCGGCGGCCTTGGCGCGCCGCTGCGCGCCTACCTGCCGCCAGACCTGCTGGCACGCAGCGTCGCTCCCCTGGGCGACTCCGCCAGCGGCGCGCTGCGCATGATCGAACTCCACGTGAGAGGACACTAACCATGCTTGCGCAGCTCAGCGATTTCAAGCCCGACGCCGACAGCGTCACCCCGCTGTATATGCAGCTGGCGAACAAGCTCTCGGCCGGCATCACCAGCGGCGACTGGCGCGCCAACGAAGCGCTGCCATCCGAGCGCATGCTCTCGGACATGCTCGACATCTCGCGCGTGACCGCGCGCAAAGCCATCGACATGCTGTGCGAGCGCGGCATGCTGACGCGCCGGCGCGGCTCCGGCACCTACATCACGCCCAAGCTGGAACAGCCGCTCTCGCGCCTGACCAGCTTTTCGGAAGAACTGAGCCAGCGCGGCTTTACCGCCGGCTCGCGCTGGCTGGAACGCGAGATCGGCGTGGCCGCGCCCCTGGAACTGCTCTCGCTCGGGCTCTCGCCCAACATGCCGGTGGCGCGCCTGCGCCGCCTGCGCACCGCCGACGATGTGGTGATGGCGATCGAAACGACCACCATCCCGGCCATCCACATGCCCGACCCGCACGGCGTGACCGATTCGCTGTACGGCTACCTTGAGGCGCGCGGCGCCATTCCGATGCGCGCGCTGCAGCATATCCGCGCCGTCAACGCCAATGCGGAGCAGGCGCGCCTGGCCGGCCTGGCGCCGGGTGCGGCGATGCTGCACATTACCCGTGTGAGTTACCTGGACAGCGGCGCGGCGGTGGAACTGACCCACTCGTTCTGCCGCAGTGATTATTATGAATTTGTAGCGGAGTCGCGCCGATGAGCGATGCAATCAAGGGCAATATCCTGACCAGCAGCGGCTGGATCAACGGCGCGATCAGCTTCGGCCAACGCGTCACCGGCATGCATGGCGGTGCGGTCGATCCGGCGGTCAACGGCGACGACTACGTCATCCCCGGCTTCATCGACCTGCACGTGCACGGCGGCGGCGGCAAGGACATCATGGAGGCCGGCGACGCGCCCCATATCATCGCAGCCATGCACGCCAGGCACGGCACCACCTGCCTGCTGGCCACCACCATGACGGCGCCGCCGCACGAAATCACGCGTGCGCTCAAGGCCATCGGCGCGGCCTGCGCCGACCGCCGTCCGGGCGCGGCGCGCATCCTCGGGGTGCACCTGGAAGGCCCGTACATCAACTCCGGCAAGCTGGGGGCGCAGCCGAACTACGCGCGCGCCGCCACCCTGGCCGAAGTGCAGCAACTGGGCACCCTGGCGCCGATGCGCCTCATTACCGTGGCGCCCGAAATCGCCGGCCACCTGAATTTAGTGAGGGAACTGAGTAACGCCGGCATCCGCGTGCAGATCGGGCATACGCTCGGTTCCTACGAAGATGGCGTGGCCGCGCTGGAGCACGGCGCGGCCGGCTTTACCCACCTGTTCAACGCCATGAGTGGCCTGCATCACCGCGAGCCGGGCATGGTCGGCGCGGCGCTGGCGCATGCGCAGTACGCCGAACTGATTCCCGACCTGCTGCACGTGCACCCGGGCGCCATCAAGGTGGCGCTGCGCGCGATCCCGCACCTGTACTGCGTCACCGATTCCACCGCCGCCACCGGCATGCCCGACGGCGACTACAAGCTTGGCCGCCACAGCGTGCAGAAATGCATGGGCGGCGTGCGCCTGCCCGACGGCACCCTGGCCGGCAGCACCCTGACCATGGACCAGGCGCTGCGCAACCTGGTGAGCCTGGGCCTGAGCCTGGAAGACGCGTCTCACCGGGTCTCGACGTATGCCGCCGATTACCTTGGCGAAACCGAACGCGGACGCCTGGCGCCGGGCGCCTTTGCCGACATGGTGGTGCTGGACCGCGATTTGAAAATCAAAGCTGTCTATATCGAAGGAGAAAAGTGTGACCTCACTGATGCTTAAAGAAGCCCTGTCCGCCGCCGACTGCGTCGCCCTGCAACTGGAAAACGACGTCGAACGCTATGCGGAACTGGGCCGCAAGCTGAGGACCACCACCTTCAACACCGCGCTGACGGTGGCGCGCGGCAGCTCCGACCACGCCGCCAACTACTGCGCCTACCTGATCATGGCGCGCATGGGGCGCATCGTGGCCTCCCTGCCGATGTCGCTGGTGACCTTGTACAAGTCGCCGCTGGTCACGCGCGACACGCTTACCATCGCAATCTCGCAATCGGGCCAGAGCCCGGACGTGGTCGAACCGATCAAGTACTTCCGCGACGGCGGCGCCACCACCATCGCACTGGTCAACGATATCGATTCGCCGCTGGCCGCCGCCGCCGAGTGGGCCATGCCGCTGCGCGCAGGTAAAGAGCAAAGCGTGGCCGCCACCAAGAGCTTCATTACGAGCCTGGTGGCCGGTGCGCGCCTGGTGGCGCAGTGGCAGAACGACCCGGAACTGACCGAAGGCCTGGCCGCCCTGCCCGATGCATTGCGCAGCGCCACCGAGTTGGACTGGTCGGCGGCGCTGGACGTGCTCACGCCGGCGCGCAACATCATGGTGGTCGGACGCGGCATCAGTTTTCCGATCGCGCTCGAATCCGCGCTCAAGTTCAAGGAAACCTCGGCCTTGCAGGCCGAAGCCTTCAGCGGCGCCGAAATCAAGCACGGCCCGATGGCCCTGATCGAAGACGGCTACCCGCTGCTCATTTTCGCAACGCGCGGACCGACCCAGGCCGGCCTGATCGCGCTCGCCGCCGAGATGCGCACCCGCGGCGCGCGCGTGCTGCTGGCGGCGCCCGCCGACGTAGCGGAGCGCGACCTGACCCTGCCGATTGCCGCCACGCCGGACCTGGACCCGATCGTCGCGGTGCAGGCCTTTTACGTGATGGCGGCGCACCTGTCGAAAGCGCGTGGCATGGACCCGGACCGTCCGCGCCACCTCAGCAAAGTCACCAAGACCAACTGAGCCGGCCCCGCCATCGATGAAAACGATACTGCTGACGGCATTGATGGCACTTGGACTGGCCGCGCCCGCCGCCGCCGCCGCCGAGACGAAAATCGAATTCTGGACCTTCAGCATGAAGCCCAAGTTCACGCCCTTCTTCGACTCGGTGGCGCGCAATTACGAGGCGGCCAATCCGGGCGTGAAGATCGAGTGGATCGATTTTCCGTGGGATGTCATCCAGACCAAGCTGGTCACGCGCATCGTGGCCGGCACGCCGCCGGCGCTGGTCAACCTGAACGTGCCCTGGGCCGACGAATACGCGCGCGATGAACTGCTCACGCCGGTCGACGCCCTGCTCGGCGCGTCCAGGGCCAGCTACATTCCCAGCACCCTGGAAGACCTGCGCTTCAAGGGCAAGACCTACGGCTTCCCGATGTACAGCAACGTCGCCGTGATCGCCTACAACCAGCTCATTTTCAAGGAGGCGGGGTTGACGCGCGGCCCGCAAAGCTTCGACGAACAACTGGCGTTCGCGCGCCAGATCGCGGCGCGCACCGGCAAGGCCGGCATTGCCCCGGCGCTGTCGAAAATCGATGGCCTGTTCATGTGGCAGGGGCTGGCCGTCATCAAGGATGGCAAGGCGGTGTTCAATTCGGCGCAGCATGTGGCGCTGGTGCAAAAACTCGCCGCGACCTACAAGGCCGGCGGGCTGCTGAAAGAAAGCCTGTTCGCCGAAGATAACTTCCCGGCCGTGGTCGACGCCTACAAGGGCGGACGCCTCGGCATGCTGCTCGCCCCGCCGACAGCCTTGAAACGCATCCAGGCCGATGCCAAAGAGATCTATGCGATTACCGGCGTGGCGCCGGCGCCGCTCGGCCCCACCGGCATCGCCGACGGCGGCTGGCTGATTCACTTCGCGATCCCCAAGGGAGTCGACACCAAGCTGCTGCCGGCGGTCGGCAAGTTCGCGCTGTACCTGACCAGCGACGCCAACCAACTCGCCTTTGCCAAACAGGCCAGCGTGTTCCCCACCGCCGTCAAGGCGGCCGCCGATCCGTATTTCCTGGCGCTGCCGGTGGGCGCCGGCGCCGCCGAAAAAGCCGTGGAAGCGGGAGCACGCTCGATGGCGCACTCGCACACCTTGTACGTGGCCGGCATCGACGACTACGACGAACTGCGTCGTTCGCTGGTCAAGGCGGTCGAAGCGGGCGTCACCGGCAAGCAGGACGTGCAACAAGCGCTCGACCAGGCGGTCGCGATCTGGAACAAGAAGCTCTCCAAACAGAGGCTGCACTGATGAAGACACGGCGCCACACCCTGCAAGCATGGATGTTCCTGGCACCGGCACTGGTGCTGCTGGCCGTGTTTTCGTTCTGGCCGGTGGCTTACGGCTCGTTCCTCGCGTTCACCGACTATTCCCTGATCCGGCCAACCTCGTTCGTCGGACTGGATAATTTTCGCTACATCTTCGATAACGAGATGTTTGTCACGGGCCTGAAAAACTCGCTGCTGTTCCTGGTGATGGTGCCGTTCGTGCAGGTCGGCGCGGTGGCGCTGGCGGTGCTGGTCAATAACCAGTTGCCCGGCATCCGCTGGTTTCGCGCCGCCTTCTATGTGCCGGTGGTGACGACCGTGTCGGTGGTGGGCATCATGTGGGGCTTCATGTTCCATGAACAGGGCACGCTCAATTACGTCTTCATGCAACTGCGCCTGGCGAACGCGCCCATCGGCTGGCTGACCGACGACACCCTGGCCCTGTTCGCGGTGATGTTCGTCACGCTCTGGCGCGGGCTTGGCTGGTACATGGTGATGTACCTGGCCGCGCTGCAATCGATTCCGGCGGACATGCAGGAAGCGGCCATGCTCGATGGCGCCAACCGCTGGCAGCAGTTCTGGAAGATCACCGTGCCGATGCTCAGGCCCACGATCGCCGTGTGCACCATCCTGTCGGTGCTGGCCGCGCTCAAGGCTTACCAGGAAGTGGATGTACTGACCCAGGGCGGGCCGATGAATTCGACCTTCACCGCCCTGTACTACGCCTACGACCAGGGCCTCAAGCACCTCAAGCTGCCGCGCGCGCTGGCCGCCAGCCTGGTGGTGTCAAGCATCTGCATCGGCATCGCGCTGGTGTGCCTGCGCTACCTCAAGCCGAAGCACCGTTGATGCGCGCCCGTGCGCTGGCCACGTTCGGCCATTACCTGATCCTGTGCGTGCTCGCGGTGGTGTGCGTGTTCCCGTTCTGGTGGACCCTGGTCACGGCGATTTCAACCGAAGGCAATGTGTTCGCCTTCCCGCCCACCTTCTGGCCGCGCAAGCCGTCGCTGGAGAACTTTGCGGAGGTGTTCCGCGCGATTCCGATCCTGGCGTTTTTCAAGAACTCGGTGCTGATCGCCGTGTGCACCGTGTTCTGGAAGCTGGCATTGTGTTCGCTGGCGGCATACCCGCTGGCGCGCATGCACTTTCGTGGCCGCAAACTGGTGTTCGGGATCATCCTCGCCACGCTGGTGCTGCCGTCCGAAGTGAATTTTTTGGTGAACTTCATCACCGTCACCAAGCTGTCGCTGGTGGACA
The DNA here is from genome assembly GCF_011682155.1 of Massilia sp. CCM 8734. Classification (NCBI taxonomy): domain Bacteria; kingdom Pseudomonadati; phylum Pseudomonadota; class Betaproteobacteria; order Burkholderiales; family Oxalobacteraceae; genus Massilia; species Massilia sp. CCM 8734. The sequence continues at coordinate 29,829 of NZ_WHJI01000038.1, read as the reverse complement.
CCTACACCGGCGTGATTTTGCCGAACGTGGTGACGGCGGTCGCCATCCTGCTGCTCAAGCAAGCCTTCGAGGAAGTGCCGCAAGACCTGATCGACGCCGCACGCGTGGACGGCGCCTCGGAGTGGATCATCTTCAGCAAGATCATGCTGCCGCTGATCGCGCCGTGGCTGGCCACGGTCGGCATCCTGACTGCGGTCGAAGCCTGGAACGAGTACATCTGGCCGTCGATCGTGATGAGCAAACCCGATGAATTTCCGCTGTCGGTGGGCGTGCTGTATTTGCGCGGCACCTTCGGCAGCAGCACCCGCGTGATCGCCGCCGGCACCGTGCTGACGATCCTGCCCACGCTGGCCGCCTTTCTGTTCACGCAGCGCTTCTTCATGCGCGGCATGGACGGCGCAGTGAAGTAACCCACCCAAGGATGTCGATGGAACTGACTAAAACAACGAAAAAAGAACGCAGCCCACTGGCCTGGGTCCCCAGCCTATACCTGGCGCAGGGCCTGCCCTTCTTCGCAGTCGCCATGGTGGCCGGCCAGATGTTCAAGAGCATGGGCGTGGCCAACGACGACATCGCCCACTGGACCGCCGCCATCATGTCGGCCTGGATCTTCAAGCCGCTCTGGAGTCCCTTCCTGGAACTGGCGAGCAGCAAAAAGATCGTCGTGGTCAGCTTCCAGCTGATCGGCGGCGCCTGCCTCGGGCTGGTGGCGCTGGCGCTGCACATGCCGTTCTGGTTTGCCGCCTGCGTGGTCATGCTCACCCTGGTCGCCATTTCATCGGCCACGCACGACGTGGCCTGCGACGGCCTGTATATCTCCAGCCTGACGCAGACGCAGCAAGCGGCCTACGCCGGCTGGACCGGCACCTTTTTCAACGCCGGGCGCTTCATTTCGTCGGGTGGCCTGCTGCTGTTGGCCGGGTATTTCGAGAAAACCCTTGGCGTGACGTCGGCCTGGACCATCGTGTTCTGCATCCTGGCGGTGATGATGGTCACCCTCGGCCTGTACAACGGCTGGGCGCTGCCGCTGGCAAAAAATCCGGTCAGCGCCGACATCACCGCAAGCGCGATTGCGCGCACGCTCAAGGAAGTCATCATCGACTTCTTCAAGAAGCCTGGCATCTGGGTCTCGGTCCTGTTCATCATTCTGTTCCGCGCCGGCGAAGCGCAGGTACAGACCATCGGCCCGCTGTTCCTGCGCGAGGCGCGCAACCTGGGCGGACTGGGATTGACAACCATCGAAGTGGGCGCCGTGTACGGTACCGCGGGCACCGTCGCTTTCGTCATCGGCAGCATCGCCGGCGGCTACTTCACCTCGTGGCTGGGCCTCAAGCGCGCCATCCTGGTGCTGATCCTGGCGGTGAACCTGCCCAACCTGGTGTTCTACTTCTTGTCGACCACCCTGCCGACCGACCTGACCCTGATCGGCGCGGCGCTGGCGGTGGAGATGTTCGGCTACGGCTTCGGCTTCGTGGGCCTGATCCTGTACATGATGCAGGTGGTCGCGCCGGGCAAATACCAGACCGCGCACTATGCGTTTGCCACCGGGATCATGCAGCTCGGTTTTTCGCTGTTCAAATGGATCAGCGGCGATATCCAGATCGCGCTCGGCTACCACAACTTCTTCCTGTGGGTGCTGGCCGCCGCGGTGCCGGTGGCGATCCTGTCGCAGATCATTCCGATGAGCGCGAGCGAACGCCAGCAGGCCGACCTGGCGGCCGCCAAGCCGGCGGCGGCGAACTGACATGGCCGCCGTCACCCTCAAGCGCGTCGTCAAGCGCTACGACGACAAGCAGGTCATCATCCACGGCATCGACCTGGCCATCGCCGATGGCGAATTCGTGGTCTTCGTGGGACCGTCCGGCTGCGGCAAGTCGACTTTGCTGCGCATGATCGCCGGGCTGGAAGAGATCAGCGGCGGCGAGCTGCATATCGGCGGCCTGCTGTCCAACGATGTGGCGCCGGCCAAGCGTGGGCTGGCGATGGTGTTCCAGTCGTACGCGCTGTATCCGCACATGACCGTGTTCGAGAACATGGCGTTCGCGCTCAAGCTGGCCGGCCACAAGGGCGAGGAGCTCAAGGCCCAGGTCGGGCGCGCTGCGGAGATCTTGCAGATCACCCACCTGCTGCAGCGCCGGCCGAAGGAATTATCGGGCGGGCAGCGCCAGCGCGTGGCGATCGGGCGCGCCATCGTGCGCAAACCCGAGGTGTTTTTGTTCGACGAACCGCTCTCGAACCTCGACGCCAGCCTGCGCGTGCAGATGCGGGTGGAACTCTCGCGCCTGCACAAGGAACTCAAGACCACCATGATCTACGTGACGCACGACCAGGTCGAGGCGATGACCCTGGGCGAGCGCATCGTGGTCATCAACGGCGGGCGCATCGAGCAGGTGGGCACGCCCTACGAGCTGTATAACAATCCGGGCAACCTGTTCGTGGCCGGCTTTTTGGGTGCGCCGAAAATGAACTTTATCGCCGCCGGAGTGGCCCATATCGGCGCCATCGGGGTGCGTGTGCGCCTGGCCGACGGCACGCTGGTCGACGCCGACGCCGACGGCAGCGAGGCGCTGATCGACGACAAGGTCACGCTGGGAGTGCGTGCCGAGCACATGACGGTGCTGCCGCAGGCCACCCAGCAAGCCAATGTGGTCGCCGCCGTGGTCGGCCATGTGGAGTACCTGGGCGACCAGACCATCGTCTACGCCAGCATGCCGGGCGACCCGGCCCTGATCGCGCTGCGCCAGCCGCAGGGTGGCGCCATGCTACGCGCGGGCGAACGCATCGCGGTGCATTTGCCGCCCGCGCACTGCCATCTGTTCGACGCCCACGGACGCGCGTTTGCCCGTGCATAAACCGGTCCGCACGGAAATCAGCGTGCAAAGATAAAGTTTATGTAACAATATGCGCTTCGTCCGAAATTCGCATCCGAGATCCCCCTGAGTCGGATGTCGCATTTGCAGGTCACGTGTCCACGGTTCGGCGCTCTGATGCGTTATAGCGTCAGGCTGTCTTTATGTCTTTGATTGAAGGATTCTCCATGTCCCAGTTTCGTCTCGCTCGTATCAGCCTGATCTTGGCCGCCATTGGCCTCAACGCCGCCCCCGCCCTGATGACCAGCGCCAGCGCACAAACCGCCCCGGCAACGCCTGCGACCAGCGCCGCGCCGACCAAACCCGACACCGTTCGCCCGGATCTGTACAAGCTGCTCGAGCCAGGCATGATCAAAGGCCTGATCGACGGTAAGAAATTCGCCGAAGTCCAGGAAAAAGTCACCGCCGCCGAAGCCTTTGCCAACCGTACCCCGTACGAAACCTACGTCATCGAACGCATGAAGTTCGCGCTGGCCTCGGCCAGCGGCAACGATGCCTTGGCCATGAGCTCGCTCGAAGCGATCATCAACTCGCCAAGCACGCCGGCGGCCGACAAGCCGGAATTCATCCTGGCGATGGGCAACATGCAGTTCAACGCCAAGAACTATCCGAAGGCGATTGAATGGATGAAGCGCTACATCAGCGACGGCGGCTCGCCGACGCGCGTGCGCGGCTCGATCGTGCGTGCCTACTTCCTGAACAACGATTTCGCAGCGGCCAAGACCGAAGTGACAGCCATGCTGGCCGAATCCGAAAAAGCCGGCAAGGTGCCGCCAGCGGACGACCTGCGCCTGCTGGCCACGATCGCCGGCAAGCAGAAGGACATGGCGACCTACACCGCCACCGTCGAGAAGCTGGTGGCCTCGTATCCGACCGAAGAACTGTGGGCCGACCTGCTGCACCGCATGTACGGCAAGACCAGCTTCAACAGCAAACTGCAGCTGGACGCGTACCGTCTCGAGACGACCGTGCTCAAGCAAATGGAAGCGGAACAGTATGTCGAGATGGCCGAACTGGCGCTGTTGGCCGGTTTCCCGATCGAAGCGAAAAAGGCGGTTGACGCCGGTTTCGCCGCGAATGTGCTGGGCACCGGCGCGAACGCCGCCAAGCACAAGTCGCTGCGCGAGCGCGCCAACAAGAACGCCGCGGACGACGTCAAGAACATCGCTTCGGGCGAAGCCAGTGCGTCCAAGCTGAAAGACGGCACCGGCCTGGTCAACCTCGGTTACGCGTACTCGACCATGGACGAGCACGCCAAGGGTATCGACCTGATCGAAAAAGGCATCGCCAAAGGCGGCCTGAAGCGTCCGGAAGAAGCCAAGCTCAAGCTGGGCATGGCGCTGGCCAAGGGCGGCCGCAAGGACGATGCGATCAAGACCTTCGAAGGCATCAAGGGCACCGATGGCATCGGCGACCTGGCGCGTTACTGGGTGATGTGGCTGAAGCGTCCTGCCGATACGGCCGCGGCGGCAGCGCCAGCGCCAGCGGCCAAGTAATTCGCGGCATGGCCGTGTGAGGGGGCGGGTTCCGGCGCAAGCCGGGCCCGCCCTTTGTCGTTAACGCAGCCAGAGCTTAATCGAAGTCAAACAGGATGAAGGCGTGTTGAACCAATTACATGTTGACGCCATCTGACCTTGATTGCCGCCTTGCTCATCGCGGTCCTTGAAGCGAGGTAAACCCGTGGGCAAAAAAGGTGCTACTCTAGTGACACCTTTTATGGAGTCTTTGATCATGTCAACCACCTCACTAAAACTTTCTACGGAACTCAAAGAGCGCGCCGCTGCGGCAGCCGAGAAATTGGGAATAAGCACCCACGCGTTCATGATCGGGGCGATCAGCCAAGCTGCAGATGCGGCTGAGCAACGAGCGGAGTTCGTTGCTCAGGCTCAAGCTGCACTCGCCGACATGCGGGAAACAGGAATGGGCTACGATGCCGACGACGTACGCGCCTATCTGCGGGAGCGCCTTAGCAATCCTGACACAGCAAGGCCCGAGGCCAAGCCATGGCGAAAGTAAGTTACACGAACCGCGCCATTGCCGACCTTGAACGTATCAGTGATTTTCTTGTCACAAATAATGCAGACGTTTCCGGGACGCTCGATTTGATTGACGAAGCCATCAGTATTCTTGGCCGTCATCCTTTCGTTGGCCGGCCAGCCGAAACGGGGATGCATGAACTGGTCATTTCACAAGGGAAGAGCGGCTACCTCGCGCTGTACAACTACGATGCGCATCATGACCTCGTTCAAATATTATCCATCAGGCATCAACGCGAAGTGGGCTTCCGGACATAGTTCATTCAGCAAACTTAGCAACTGTGGACTCGCTTGAGAAGCAGGCGGACATGCGCGCGATCAGGGCCGGATACGCGCCGCTTCCCGCCAAACCGCCAACGATTTGCACGCACATGGCGGCCCATCACTGATCGTTAAGGCGCTTGATCCAGTTCCAGAATGGATCACTCGATTCCACTTCGTCCATGCTGACGGTGCTTGAAACGATCTCCGACGCGCGCTCTGGAATGCTTAGTCCTAGTTTCTCTTTCACATAGTCTTGAAACAGCAGAGGTGGCGGAGTGTCATCGTCATCGTCGTCGCATTGCTCCTCAAATACCTCATCTGGCGTTCGCTCAAAATCATCGGGCCAACAGAGTTCGGTATAACCAATTGCAAGCAGACGCAACAGGTCTTCCATATTTTCTGTCAGCACACAAAGCATCACCGACCCGGAACCCGAGCCCAAATGCACGATCCGCTGTTGCCCATCGTCGCCCAGCCACAGTCCGGCCCAGGATCCATCTCCGCCGGTTCTCAAGAATATGACCAGGCGGTCGTTCACCTCGGGATCGTCACAGTGGGTCCAGCCGGCGGTAGCGGCAGGGTCCGGAACATGGAAAGCGTTTGCCGTGACATCGCCATATTCGGGCTCAGGGTACACGGTCATATAGCGGACCCCGTCGCGGCGCGTCCGCACGCAGCCGTGTTCTTCCATGAATTGCAGGGCTTGCCGCAACACTTCGGGCAGCGGATTGCGTTTTGGAAACGCGGCTGCCATTTCATCGGTAAATTTCATTTTCTTCCAATCAAACTCGTGGCCGGTAAGCGGTGACGTTTTGCGTCCCATGTGCATGATTATGCAACATCCGGCGACTCACCTCAGCGGACCGCGAGCTTCAGTCCTGCGGCTGCGGTCCAGCCATCACGGTCACATCGTAATCTGGCAATGCAAGTCGCGCCTTTGCCGAGCGAACCAGGAAGTCAGCCCGATTGGCGGCCAGATAAGCACGCGCTCGCGCAAGTTCGACGTCCATGTCGACGGCAGGAGCCATCCGGCTCCGACGTGGAAGCGACGTGCCTGAGATAACTTGCTCAACATGACCAGCACGTGTCCTTTTTCCCATGCCAGTTCCTATTCCATCCGTAGGTATCACCGAACGCATCATCGGACTGTTCAGATCCTTGCCATCAAGGGTCACGCTGAAGTTCTCGTTGATCTGGTACGCGAGCGACGATACCGAGGAGATTCAATCTTGCTGAGGTATCGGTCCAATCATGGCAGTGACCTCACAGTCCGGCAACATGAGTCTTGCCTTCGCTGATCGAATCAGGAAGTCCGCGCGATTTTCTTCCAGATAAGCGCGTGCGCGGGCCACTTCCGTTTCAAGGTCGGCTGGAGGAATTTCTCCAGTCCGATTCGAGCGCGCAACACTCGAAAGAGCCTGCCTGGCGCGACGATTCAGAACAGATTTTTTCATGTCGACTCCAATCATCAATGGCGGCTAAGATAATTTCTTCTTCAGCCCAATGACCTTGCCTTTACTGCTTATGTCTTCTGTATAGCCCAACGCCCGATAGAAATCAAGCAGCGCCTCCAGTGGTGACGCAAGCACCGCTTCCCGGCACCCCGCCAGGACACCAAGCGTCTGTAAGTAGGTGGTTGTGATTTCGGCGATCACTCCGACGAGCGGATGATTGCCTGGGGCGCGCGCTAAATAATCGATTCGCGCGATCACTCTTCCGTCACTAATTTTTCCGATAGCCAATCCACACAACACTGGATCCGCCCAGATCGCCAACTCGATACGCCTGTGCCTTCCACGAAGCTTGCGCACGAGCTGTCGCCAATCCCAATGCACACGACGATGTTGCCAACCTTGGCTTGCATCGAAAGCTTCCTCCCCTATTTCTGCAAGTCTGACAAACGACTTGTCCGTTCCGGCAAACTCAGCCATTACGGCGATCCGAGCCGCATTTTTCAGAACCCGATAGCGATTCTCCAAGTCGATCCGGCGTCGATCCTGCACAAGGGCCTCTCAAAAAACTAACGGGACGCACAAGCGTCCCGTTGTTTTGTGGCGGGACCGAAGTCCCTCCATCATAGGCTTAGTATTTGCCGTGCAGCGCCAGGTAGATCTGGCGGCCGTTCTTGTACAGCGAGCCTGGCACATCCATTGCACCAGCGGTGTGGATCACCGAACGCACCATCGGATTGTTCAGGTCCTTGCCATCGAGGGTCACGCTGAAGTTCTCGTTGATCTGGTAGGCCAGCGACGCCGACAGCGAACCGACCGACGCCTGGTACGAGGCCGAACTGCGGCTCGTGCCATTCAGGAAGCCCGAGCGCCAGCTGTAAGTCAAACGCGCGCTGATCTTGTTCTGCTCATAGAAAGCGCCGACGTTATACGCGTTCTTGGACGTTCCGATCAGGGTGCAATCGGCATACGTGAGCGCGCCGCACATCGAACCCGGCGCCTTGCCGGTCTCTTTACCCAGGGTGTAGGTATAGTTGGCGTTCACGCCGAAGCCGGCCGGCAGCGCCTGCTGATACGAGAACTCCAGGCCCTTCACTTCCGCCGTGGTGTTGAGCGGGGTGTCGATCTTGTACTCGGTGTTCTTCTTCTGCAGCTGGTTGTAGAAGGTCGCCGTGCCCGAACCGTAGGTCACGTAGCCGTCCAGCGCCGAGTAGAACGCGCCGGCCGCCAGCAGCGACTTCTCGGCAAAATACCACTCCACGCCCAGGTCGAAGTTATTTGCGCGGATCGGACGCAGGTTCGGATTGCCCGCTTTGCCGGTGCCCTGCACATCGAGCAGGTCGGTACCGGCCATCTGGCCCAGCTCCGGACGCGCCATGGTGCGGCTGGTCGAGAAGCGCGCCACCAGGTTCTTCGACAGGTCCATGCGGAAGTTTGCGCTTGGCAGGAAGTCGAGGTAGGTATTGGTGTACTGGCGCGGCTCGAAAGTGCCGGATGGCGCGATTTCGTTACGCTCGACCGATTCCTTGGTGTGCACCACGCGCACGCCGATGTTGCCCGAAATGCCTTCGGCGCCGAAGTTCGCCATCACGTAGGCCGAACGGGTCGGCTCCTTGATCTTGAATTCGTTTTGCTTGAGGTGGCCTTCGTACTTGGCATGGGTGCTCAGCCAGTTGTTGACCGCTTCGCGCGAGAAGGTCCACCAGCCGGCGCCGTTGGCGTCGAGGTCGTTGAACTCGGTCGGGAACGAGGTCAGGCCGCCCATCGGCAGGTTGCTGACCAAACTCAGGCTTGGCAAGGCGTTGATGCCGATGGCGGTCAGGTCGCGCTTGTGCTCCGCACCGCGCACGCCGAACTGGATCGACTGCACGCTGGCCAGGTCCAGTTTGTAGGTGCCGTCGATCTGGCCGTAGACTTCCTTGTCGATCGCGGTCACGTGCGATCCGTAGGTATAAGGCACATTACCGGTGCCGTCAGGGCCGCCGCCGATCGAGAACTTGTCCGCGCCCGGGATCACGTAGGTGACTGCCTTGTCGACGCCATTCATGGTGTAGCTGCCGCCGGTGTACGGCATCCAGACGCCCAGCGCGCCGCTTTTGGTATTGCCCAGGCCTTTGGTCGAGCCGACCTTGCCGGCCAGGGTCAGCTTGTCGTTGACGCGCCATTTGCCGTCCAGGTTGACGAACTTGGATTGGCTCTCGGCTACCGGACGGCTAAATTCTTCCTGCACCGCGCTCGACATGGTGCCGCAGACCGCGCCACAGTTCGCCGGCACGGCGCCGGTCAGCTGGGTCAGCACGCCGTTGTTGACAGTACCGCTCACGTTACCGGCCGGGAAATCCTTGGCCGTCCAGTTCGGCGCCAGGAAGCGCCCCAGCGACTGCATGAAGTTGTGGTTGATGTTCGGTGCGTCGAGGTGCGAACGGAACACGGAAAGGTCGAGCATGATGTCGCTGGTCGGCTTGAACTGCACGTCGATCAGGCCGCCCTTGCGGGTGCGCTCCTGTTCGAACCAGGCGGTGCCGCCCAGGTAGTTGGCCTTGGCGCCCTTGACCGGATCGGTCTTGATGGCGGTCGAGGAACCAGGCACGCCCTTGTCGATGGACGAGCCGGCATCGACCGGATCGTACCAGAGGCCGTTTTCCTGGCCGACCCGGCTCAGGGTGCGTTTTTCATGGAAGCCCTGGACCATCACCGCCAGGTTGCCGGCTTCGTTCTTCCAGTTCACCAGGCCGTTGAACTGCCCATCGTTCTTGCCCGAGTTTTGCGAGTTCACGGCGCCCAGGCTGACCTGTGCGCTGATGCCCTTCTTGAAGTCCAGCGGTTTGCGCGTTTCGATGTCCACCACACCGACGGCGCCGCCTTCGAGCAGATTGGCCTGCGAACCTTTGTGTACCGTGACGCGGCCGATCAGCTCGGACGGGAACAGGGAGAAGCTGACGCTGCGGCCACCGCCGATGATGTTATCGGCAAACCAGTCGCCGCTCGAGACGGTGTGGCTGTTGAGGGTGGTGAGGGTCAGGCCGAACGGGGTGCCGCGCAGGGCCACGCGATCGTTCTCGCCGAAGCTGCCTTCCGAGCCGCCGGCCGCGGCCACGCTCACGCCCGGCAAGCGTTGCAGGGAGTCGGCGACGTTCTTGTCGGGCATCTTGCCCACGTCTTCAGCAGTAATGACTTCGACCATCGTGTCCGAATTGCGTTTCTGGTTCAGCGACTGCTGCATGGCCGCGCGAATACCGGTCACGACCACCACTTCGGTCTTGGCGTCCGGGTCCACGGCCGGCACGGTTGCGGCGGCCGTCGCCTGGGCTTGCGCCTGGGCCGACATCGCGATACTCAACACCAGAATAGCTGCCGCCGACGCTACCGGCGTCAGGCTGGTCGATACAGGACGCTCTGCGTTCTTATTCACTACTGACTGATTGCGCTTCATTACTTCCCCCTTGATGTTGGCTCCGTGAGTAAGCCAGTTCATTTTTAACAACGACTTTTTATGTGCTACGGGTACCACCACGTCTAAAACCAATCTAACGCCAATATACTCCTCTTTAATACCAGAACACTACCAGTTATGTGATTTTTTTCATATGTTGTTTCGTTAATACACGGGTGGACTGGCATTTTGGGTAAGTGGTCTGGTCATTGAGGGGGAATTTGGCCTAGTTACAAGAGGGAGGGGTATTCCGCCGGTCTTTTTTTGGTATTATCGTTATATGCAAATACGACAACTGGATGATGTGGCGAAATGACGCCATTGACCGGGAAAAGTGGTCCCATCCTTACAAGAGAAAGCGCCATTGGTATGACATCGCTCGCCCAAATCATGCAGACGCTGGCGCAGACCAGCTCGCAGCCGCTGTACCAGCAATTGCAGCGCGCCTTGCGCGAAGCGATCGACCAGCGCCTGTTCGGGCCGGACGAAGCCTTGCCGGCGGAGCGCCAACTGGCGCTGGACCTGTCGATCTCGCGCATCACGGTGCGCAAGGCGATTGACGGGCTGGTGAGCGAGGGCTTGCTGGTCAAGCGGCCGGGCTCGGGCAACTTCATCAATACGCGGATCGAAAAGAATTTTGCGAAGCTGACCTCGTTTTCGGAGGATATGCGGGCACGCGGACGCACGCCGCGCAGCGTGTGGCTCAAACGCTCGGAGGGCACGGTGACGCCGGAAGAAGCGTTGCGCCTGCGCTTGTCGCCGGGCGCGCCGGTGTACCGCTTCAACCGGATCCGCTACGCGGACGAACTGCCGATGTGCCTGGAGTACGCAACCATCGTGGCGTCCTGCCTGCCGTCGCTCGATGTGGTGGGCGTGTCGATGTACGAGGCGCTGGAAGCGGCCGGCAACCGGCCCACGCGCGCGCTGCAACGCTTATCGGCGCTGCTGCTCAACGCCGAACAGGCCAAGCTGCTGCAGTCGAAGGAAGGCGATGCGGGATTGTGCGTGGAACGGCTGGCGTTCTTGCGGGACGGCCGGGCGGTGGAGTTTTGCCGCTCGTACTTCAGGGGAGATATGTATGATTTCGTGGCGGAGTTGACGACGGCGTAGTCGTAGCGGCTCGCGTTTGAAAATGGCCGCGCTCGCGTTTTATGCCGGTCTCGGCTCACAATCACTGCAAACGATCCGGCGCGCGTCCTCACGTGCAGAGCCGTCAAAAAAATCCCCTGCGCCCCGATCTTTACCTCAACGACAATTTCTACCTTCGCCGCATGCAGTGCGATGCGCCTTCAGGGAGAGGACGGGGGATTGCTCAAGCTCAGGTCCCGGATCAGGGAACAGGTGTCAGCGTCCCCGTTACCACCATGGTGCAGCCTACTCCGTTGAGCCACCCTCCGGAAAAGACACCACGACCGGCGAGTCTCACCAGTCCGTCGGCGGTGAGCGGGGTACCCGATTCAAACGTCGTCGAAAGGACGATAGAGAGATTGGCATCGTCATAGAACGGACTGAATTCACGGCTGTGATCAAAGCGCAGTGGCAAAGTCAAGCTCAAATTGCCATCAGCCTTTGAGTAGGTGCCGCCGCCGCCAAGGTTTTTCGAGATTGTGGTGACGTTCGGCCCGAACAGATTTTCAAACGGCCATGGGAGTGGGGGCGCAGCCGAGGTCGTGTTCATCGGCGTTGGTGAAAATTCAGTCACGAACGCTTGCGTACGTAGACCGTCGAACAAAATAGTCCAATTAGTGTCGGCTGTAAACGGCTCTCCCGAAAAATTTTTAGTGGTCGTCAGCGACATGGTGCCGGTGAACGATGAAGTGAGTGGCGGTGGCGGCGGTGGCGGCGGTGGGTCACGGTATTGAACAACGCACGCATTGAGCGCAGCCTGCCTGGCGCGAATCAAGGTACTGAGGCGTCTGATCTGACTCGCCAGAGCAGCCTTCATCCCCGTTGGCGCGGTCTGCAGTTCGGCCTGTAGATCGGCTCTTTCTTGCTGCAGTTCTTGAATCTCTTGAGCCAGCGCTTGGCATTGGATAGGTATGGACATGATTCATTTCCTTCCGTTTTGGGTGTGTGGGTTGCGATCAATTTTCCCTGTTCCTGCAGGCCAAAAGGCAACAGAGCCTGACCAGTCAAGAATATGAAAATCGTCGTCCCCCGGGCCGAACGAGAAATTTCCGATAACTATCCCAACGCTGATATCGGTCACGTTTCTTCCGACATAAATCGTTGCTTTATTGGCGGTGGACAAAAGGAGGCCGTCGCACCGGCGCGTCCTGTGAGGTTCAGGATAGGAGATCCGCACCTCTGCCGCAGTGTGAAAAATCAAGCGCCGATGCATTGGAATTCCGCAGCCAGCGCCATGGCAAGCGCAGTGATTTATTTGCTGCTGGAAACGGCCAAGGCGAACAGCCTGGCGCTTTACAGGTGGCTGCGCCGGGTGCTGCGCGATTTGCCGGCGGGGAACCGTAGATGACGTCGCGGCACTGCCGCCATGGAATATGAAGCATTTGCGTACCCCGGATTTAGCCAAGGGAGGGCTTTTCCGGGTAGCATGGGTTGACGGCGCAGTTACATCCCACGCGTCGACGCTCAGCCGCGAGCCCGTTGAGAAGTGGCCGCCACCGTTTGGACTACGTGCTGCTGCACGTAGTTATTGGTTCCACCGATGGCGGAACCAAGGTAATTGCTTAAATCGCCGTCAAGCCGCCATCGACCGCCAACTGATGCCCGGTCACGAACGAACTCTGTTCGGAACACAGCCACATCGCCGCATTCGCAATCTCGACCGGCTCGGCGAAGCGGCCCATCGGATGCACATTGCGCAGCTTTTTCTCGCGCAGCGGTTCGCGTTCCAGCGCGCGGCCCATCATCGGCGTATTGACCACGCCAGGGCACACACTATTAATACGAATCCCCTCGCGCGCATACTCGGCCGCCGCGGTCTTGGTCATGCCCACCACCGCGTGCTTGCTGGCCGCGTAAATCGACTGTGTCGGCGCGCCGACCAGGCCGGCCACCGAGGCGGTGTTGACGATCGTCCCGCCACCCTGCTTGAGCATCTGGCGGATTTCGTACTTCATGCACAGCCAGGTGCCTTTGACGTTGACGTTCATGATGCGGTCGAACAGCGCTTCGTCGGCGTCCGCCAGCGGCAAATGCTCTTCTTCGATGCCCGCATTGTTGAACGCGCAATCGAGCTTGCCGTAATAGGCCACCGTCTTGTCGATCAGCGCCTCGACTTCCGATGCGCGCGTCACGTTACACTGCACGAACAGCGCCTTGCCGCCGTGTTCGACGATCATCGCCGCCGTCGCATGCCCGCCGTCGACCGACGTATCGGCCACCACCACGCACGCACCCGCGCGCCCGAATGCGACTGCGGCGGCGCGTCCGATACCGCCCGCCGCGCCCGTCACGAGAACGACTTTCCCCTCGAACGACGACTCTTTCTGCTTCTCCCTGGCCATGATCCCACATCTCCGTATGTTCTGCGGAGGAAGCAAATACTTCCTCGAAGCAACAGAATACCGTAAACGTTGCTATCCCGCCAGCAAGTATTGTTCTCCTTACTTCTTGGGCTTGGCTTTTTCCTGGTCACCCGCTATGACGACGCTCAGCGCGGCCGGGTCGATGGCCTTGAGGAAGGCGGCGTTTAGTTGCTCTAACGATACAGCGGCGAGCTTTTGCTCGAAGCGCTCGCTCCATTCGAACGTTTTGCCGAGGTACAGGAGCGAGGTCCAGCCGCTCGCCAGCACGCTGTCTTCGGCGCGGTTTTGCGCGCGCTGTTGCAGCAGGCCCGATTTGGCCGCCGCCAGTTCGCCGGCGGTAAACCCCTTGGTGACGGCGCGCGCCAGTTCTTCGCGCATCGCCACATCGAGCTTGGCCAGGTTCTGCGGCGCGGCGATGGCGCTCATGGTCAGGCCGCCGGCGCGGTCAAGGTCGCCCGCGCCCAGTTGCGAGCCGCCGCCGTAGGACAAGCCATCTTTCTGGCGGATGCGGTTCATCAGGCGCGATTCCAGGCCGCCGTCGCCGAAAATGTAATTGGCCAGCATCAGCGCCGGATACGCCGGATCGTCGACCTGCAGGTCGAGGTTCAGGCGCGCCATGACGACGCCGTTTTCCTTGTCCGCGAGGTTGACGGTTTTCTTCAGGGGTGCGACCGGGGCGTTGGTGCGCAACACCGGCGCGTAGCCGGCGCGGCTGTGCCACTTGCCGAACAATTCCTCGACCAGCGGCGCCACCGGCGCGGCGTCGAAGTCGCCCACGATCGCCAGTTCGCCATGCGAGGCGCCGTAGAAATCGCGGTAGTAAGCCTTCACATCGTCCAGGCGCACCGCCTTGACCTCGGCGATCTGCTCGTCGAGCGTGCGGGTGGCGCGCACGTCACCCTTCGGATAATGGTCGAAGTGTTCGGACAGCGTGCGCGCGGCCACCGATTGCGGCTCGCTGCGGCCCGACTCCAGGCTGACCAGCCATTGCTGGCGCAGCTGCTCGAATTCGGCTTCCGGAAAGGTTGGCTCCTTGAGCACGTGCGCCATCAGGCGCAGCGCCTCGTTCAGGTGGGTGCGCGTGGTTTCGAACTCCATCAGGCCACCGCTGATCTTGAGTTTATCGAAGGCGTCCGACAACTGCTCGCGCGTGTATTTGGTGGTGCCGCGCTGAAGCATGGCGCCGGTCATGGCCGGCAGCACGCCTTTGCCGAACAGGGTTTTCTCGTCGCCCCAGTGCAGGTTCAGGTCGACCGACACCGCTTCGCCGCGGTTCTTCTTGGGCAGCAGCGCCAGCTTCACGCCACCCACGGTGGCCAGGGTGGTGCGCTTCATGATGTTGGCCTGGCTCGGGTCGAAGTCTTCCGACTTCTGGCTCGCTTCTTTCGGCTTGAAGTCTTTCATCACGCTGGCCAGGGTGGGCGCAGGTGGAATCTCGGCGCGGCGCGGGGCGTCGTCCGGCAAAAAGTGACCGGTGACGCGGTTGTCGCGGCGCAGGTAGCGCCCCGCCGCTTCGGCCACTTCGGCCGGGGTCATGCTGGCGATGCGTTCGCGTCCGACGAAGAACAGGCGCCAGTCGCCCAGCGCGATCACTTCGGACAAGGCCACCCCGACCTGCTGCGGGTCGTTCAGGCTTTTCTCGATGCTGTTGGTGTAGTTGCGCCGCACCCGCTCGATCTCCGCTTCGCTGGGCGGGGTCTTGACGAAATCTTCGACGGCGGCCGTGAGGGCCTCGCGTACCGGCTCGATCGGGTCGCCCTTCTTCACCACGGCGCCGAAATACAGCATCCCGGGCGCGTAGCCGGTTTCGGCGTAGGCGAAGACGTCGCTGGCCTTGCCGGGCTCGACCAGCAGCTTGTGCAGGCGCCCGGTGCTCGCCGCGCCCAGCACTTCGGAGGCGAAGCTCAGGGCATCGCTGTCGTCATGCAGGGCCGCCGGCACCTTGTAGCCGACCGCAATCATCTGCACGTCGCCCTGGCGGCGCACGGTAAAACTGCGCTCGCCGTCCTGGGTCGGCTCCACCGTCCAGAACTGCGGCAAGGCGCGCTTCGGCCTGGGGATGGCGCCGAAGCTCTTGCTGATCCAGCCCAGCGCGCGGACCGGATCGAATTTGCCGGCCACCAGCAGGACCGCGTTATCGGGCTGGTACCAGGTGCGGTAGAACGCTTGCAGGTTTTCGATTTTGACGTTCTCGATGTCGCTGCGGTTGCCGATGGTCGAACGGCCGTAGCTGTGCCAGTCATAGCCGAGGCTCTGCATGCGCTTCATCAGCACTTCGGCGGGCGAATTTTCACCGCTTTCGTACTCGTTGCGCACCACCGTCATTTCGGAGTCGAGGTCTTTTTTGGCGATGTAGGAATGGACCATGCGGTCCGCTTCCATCTGCAGCGCCCATTTCAGGTTATCGTCGCCAGCCTGGAACACTTCGTAGTAATTGGTGCGGTCGAGCGCCGTGGTGCCGTTGAACTGCATGCCGCGCTGCGAGAACTGCTGCGCGATGTTGCGGTTGTTGGGCGCGCCCTTGAACATCAAGTGTTCGAGCAGGTGGGCCATGCCGGTTTCGCCGTAATTCTCGTGGCGCGAGCCGACCAGGTAAGTCACGTTGACGGTGACGGTCGGCTTGGACGAGTCGGGGAACAGCAGCACCTTCAGGCCGTTCGGCAGGCGATACTCGGTGATGCCTTCGACGGAAGGGCCCTGCACCACGCCTTTCGGCAACGGCAGGGCGAGCGCGGCGCCCGTAACGAGGTAAGCGGCAGCGCAGATCCAGCGAATGTGAGTCATGAGGTCTTTTTGATAGAGTGGACACGGTTTGCCGTCCCCGGCGCGAGCCATCATACCAGAGGGCGCCAATCGCGCAGCCGGGCTACTGGCGCGCGCGTTTCTCGTCGCTTTGCTGGTGCGAGCTGATACGCGACAGTTCGCCCATTTCCTCGGCCAGGAATTCGAGCAGGTCGTCGACGCTGACAATGCCGGTCAGGCCGCCGGCGTTGTTGACCACGGGGACGCGCCGGATGCCGCGAAAACGCATCCGTTCGATCGTTTCGTAGACGTCGTCGTCTTCCGACGCGGTCAGGAGGTCGGCGCTCATGATGTCGCCCACCAGCAGGCTGGCCGGATCGAGCCCGAGCGCGATGACGGACACCACGATGTCGCGGTCGGTAAGAATGCCGACCGGAATGCGTTCGTCGTTGATTTGATCAATGACAACAAGGTCGCCAACGTGATGCTTGCGCATCAACAAGGCTGCGGCCTGGACCGTTTCGTCACCCTTGCAGTAACTGGATGGGACAGTGCAGATTTCGCATACGCGCATGATGGTCTCCTGAGCGGCTCGGCGCTCGTTACTTACGCGCGCACAGATGGGCGCGCAAAAGACTTAAACTAACGCGCTCTTTCTATTGCCGGTTTGATCTTGCTCAAAACACCGGTGATGCTTTTCAGATTTTAAGCTCGCCCGGTTCGGGCAGGATACAGGCGTCGATGATCTGGAGATCATTGTCCTTGGCGAAATTGAGGACGAAGTGGTAGGCCAGCGGTTCGAGTTTCTGGAGGTCGTTGTTGACCACCACGGCCTTGACGCCGTCGAGCATGGTCGGGCGTACGTAGGGCGAGAACTGGAGGTGGGCATTGCGCCCGCCCGAGCCTTCCGGGCGAAAGCAGGACATGACGCCGCACAGCCGCTCGGCCCAGTCGCTGGGGCGGAACTGCCTGCCATCGCTGGTGAGGCCAAGAATGAAAAACTCGTCGGCGAGTTTTTTCTTGCTTTCGGATAACTCGGCCATAGGGCGGGTCGTGGGAACAAGAAGATGCGTGGAGACGAAGGCGCAAGCGCCGGGCCAGTGAATCAGGTGCTGCTGTGCAACGCGAGTATTATATCTTATAGAAGAGTTGAACTTGCAGAATGATGCAGCCTGGATGCGGGAGGCGCCCTCCAATGTCGCCCCCCCCACCATCACCACGTCGTTCCCGCGCAGGCGGGAACCCAATGTCGTGCTGACGCCACTAGCGGATAAACAAACTTGGGTTCCCGCCTTGGCGCGGGAACGACGGTTTTCAATTCTGTGGTCAATTCCGAAAAGTCGGGAGCGGCATTACGTCGCCACCTGCCCAATATTAGCCAAACCAACCGCACCCGACAACAGCAACAGCAGCAGCATCCATAAAAGCAACGCCCGCCACACCAATCCGACCGTGCTTTGCAGCGCACGCGCGTTCGGCTCTTCCCCCGGCATCACTTCCACCTCGCTATAGGTGCTGTCCACGGTCGCCGCATCCGGCGGCAAGACCTTGGAGGCATTCTCGTTCGGCGTGCCCAGGCGCACGCCCATGGCGCCGCCGCCGGCCGACAAGATAATCCCGCGCGCTTCGTCGCTCCAGCGATGCGCGAAATTACGCCATGCATAAATGGCATCTTCAAAATTGCCCACCACCGCGAACGCGACTGCCGTCAAGCGCACCGGCAGCCAGTCGATCCAGTAAAACGCGCGCGCGGCGAACTGGCCGAACGCTTCATTGCGCATGTGATCGGGTTCATTCCACGCGCGCGCCAGGTATTCCGACACGCGGTACATCACCGCACCGGCCGGCCCCAGGATCAAGAACCAGAAAAACACCCCGAACACATTGCGGTGCGTGGTCAGCAGCGACTTTTCGACCGCGATGCGGGCCACTTCCGACGCTTCCATGCCGACCGTGTCGATGCGCGCCCACTCCGCCAGCAGCGAGCGCGCGCCGGCCTCGTCGCCGCCGCTCAGCGCTGCCTGGATCGAACTGAAATAATGGCTGTAATGACGGAAACCCAGGGTCAGGTACACAATCAGCACATTCCACGCAAACGCGATGAACACCAGCTGGTAGTTGTACAGCAGCCAGGAAATCAGGGCGGTCGGGCCGACCAGCAGCAGGATGACCAGCACCCAGCCCATGCGTCCATTGCTGGCGTCGCCCGCGTTGAACCAGCCCTCCATGCGCATCGCAAAACTCTTGATCTCCGCATAAATCAGATTGTCTGCCCGCAGCGGCTTGAGCTGTTCGATCAGCAGCGCGCAGAGAATGGAGAGAAATGTCATCGACGGTCCTTTTGTACTTTTTGAAATGAAGCAGCAGAGCAATTCATCAATGCCCGCTACGATAGCGCAGAGCACCGATGGAATCAAACATATTGGCGCTGCGAGCCGGCAGGGGATTGCTCCCAGACCCACGCAGTAGCGCTAAATTCGGAGCCGTCATTCCCGCGCAGGCGGGAATGACGGCACTACATTTTTTGGCGAGAAGTGAGCATAAAAGCCTTGCTCCGTTCAGGCACGCAGGAAGTGAAACAGATTGCGCAGCATGCCGGCGGTGGCGCCCCAGATAAAGAAGCGATCATACGGCATGGCGTAGAAGCTGCGCTGTCCCGCCCCTTCGGGCAGTTCCAGCGAGAGGCGCTGGTGGTTCATGCCGTCCATCAGGAAGTGCAAGGGCACTTCGAAGATTTCTGCCACTTCGTTGGCGTCGGCGGCCAGCTCGAATGGAGGCGCGATCAGGCCCACCACGGGCGTGACCCGGTAACCGGTGCCGGTAATATAGTCGGGCAAGGTGCCGATCACCTCCACATGGCGGCGTTGCAGGCCGATTTCTTCCTCGCTCTCGCGCAGCGCCGTGGCAATGGCCGAGGCATCATAACTTTCGGCGCGTCCGCCCGGAAAGCTGATCTGGCCCGCGTGCGCCGACAGATGCGCGGTGCGCACGGTCAGCAACATGCTCAGCCCGGCGGGGCGCTGCACCAGCGGCAGCAGCACCGAGGCCGGCATCAATTCCTTGCGCCCGCCCCAGGATTCGCCCGGCGGTTCAGGTTGCCAGTCGGGCGGACTGGCGAAGCGCTGGCGCAGCCACGCCGGCGTGAGGCGCTCGGGGGGGAGCGCCGCTTCGCCACCGAGGGCTTGAACAGGTAGTTTTTCTGGATCGAAAATAATCTTGGGCAAGGGTATTGTCCTTCAAAACGAAAAAAGGCATCCGGACAGGATGCCTTTTTTGCAACGCAGATGCCGATTACTTGGCAGCGGCTGGAGTTGCAGCGCGACGGTTTGGCAGTTTTTCTTTGATACGTGCCGATTTACCCGAACGCTCACGCAGGTAGTACAGCTTGGCGCGGCGAACATCACCACGACGCTTGACTTCGATCGATGCGATCAGCGGGGAATACAGCTGGAACGTACGCTCGACGCCTTCGCCGGACGAGATCTTGCGAACGATGAAGTTCGAGTTCAGGCCACGGTTACGACGGGAGATCACGACGCCTTCGTATGCCTGGGCGCGCTTGCGGGTGCCTTCGACCACGTTGACGTTGACGATAACGGTATCGCCAGGTGCGAAATCAGGAATAGTCTTGCCCAGACGGGCAATTTCTTCTTGCTCAAGTTGCTGAATCAAATTCATTTTTAGGACTCCGATAACCATCTTGCTGGCGCTGCATTCGCCCAGTAGAGGATGGGGTTACTGATGCGGGCGACATTGCCTGCACAGTGGTACTGCACTTAGTAAGTGCGCATAAATTCTTGTAATTTCTAGCTTCCATAAGCGGCGCCTTGCTGCGTTGCCCACCGCTAGCAGTGCTCGCACTGCGTCGCGGCGGGCGCCTTGCAAGGCATCCGCTTCTGTTCGCTATAAATCACAATAATTTCTGCACACTTACTTAGCAGATTTACAAACCTGCAAGAAACTTTTCATCGGCCTTGCTCAGCAGTCCGGCGCTGCGCGCACGGGCCAGGAGATCGGGCCGTTTCTGGGCGGTCGCTTCGAGCATGCGCTCGCGCCGCCACTTGATAATCTCGGCGTGGTTGCCGCCCATCAGGACCGGCGGCACCGCCACGCCTTCATACGTATCGGGACGGGTGTAATGGGGCGAATCGAGCAGGCCGTTGACGAAACTGTCTTCGAGCGCCGAGGCGTCGTCGTTCAGTACGCCCGGCAACTGCCGCACCACCGCATCCATCAGCGCCATCGCCGGCAGTTCGCCGCCCGACAGCACGAAGTCGCCGAGGCTGATTTCCTCGTCGACGCAGCGGTCCAGCAAGCGCTGGTCGACCGCTTCATAGCGTCCGCACAGCACGATCAAGCCCGCTTCATCCTTTAAATCCATCACCCGGTCGTGCGTCAGCGCCCTGCCCTGCGGCGACATGAACACCACGCGCGGCACCGGCAGGTCGAGCATCACCTGGCGCTGCTTGGCGGCGCCAATGGCCGCTTCCAGCGGCTTGGCCAGCATCACCATGCCCGGTCCGCCGCCATACGGGCGGTCGTCGACGGTACGGTGCTTATCGGTCGTGAAATCGCGTGGATTCCAGGTCGACAGGCCCCAGCGTTTTTGCTCGAACGCGCGGCGGGTCACACCCGACTGCGTCAGCGCGGCAAACATCTCGGGAAACAAGGTCACGACATCAAATTGCATGGCGCTCCCGCCTTGTTGCGGTCTTAATAATCCAGACCCCAGTCCACCGTGATGGTCTTGCTTGCCTGGTCAACTGTTTTGACAAACTGGTCCACAAACGGAATCAGGCGCTCGGGCGCCTTTGCATCGTCTGCGGTACCCGACGCGCTATCCGGCACCGGCGTAATGCGCAAAATCGATTGCGCGCCGTTATGCATCATGTCGGACACCAGCCCCAAGGCCTCGCCTTGCAGGTTCACTACATTGAGCCCGATCAGATCGGACCAATAAAATTCATCGGCCGACAGTTGCGGGAATTGGCTGCGCGGGATGGAAACAGCGGCGCCTTTCAGCGCCTCCGCAGCATCCCGCCCGAGCGTACCTGCCAACTGGGCCACGACGTCGCCGCCGTGCATTTTCGCAGTCCGTACGGAGACGGATTGCAGGCTGGGTTTATCCAGCCACCAGGTTTTCACGCTCAGCAACCCATCCGCGTCGGTGGAAAACGGGGTGACCCGAATCGAACCGGTGACGCCAAAAGCGCCAGATACGTACCCGACTTGCGTCAGGTCGTCAGGGACTTGCACCCCGGATGCTGTACCGCTCAAACCCGGACCTGCTTAGGCTGCTGCTACTGGAGCTGCTGGCTGGCTGTTCACCAGACGTGCAACGGTTGGCGACAATTGTGCGCCAACGCCTTGCCAGTAAGCCAGACGGTCTGCGGTGATACGCAGGCCGACTTCGCCACCAGCTGCCATCGGGTTATAAAAACCGATGCGCTCGATGAAGCGGCCGTCGCGGCGATTGCGCGAGTCCGTTGCAACGATGTTGAAGAACGGGCGCTTCTTGGCGCCTCCACGAGCTAAACGAATAACGACCATAATAATTCCAAAAAGTTGTGCTGGGCGGAAAAAGCCGACAATTATAGCGCGCAATGCCGCGCAGCAGCAAGCGTTAGTGACAACAGGGCGCGCACTTCGGGGCGAATTGAAGATTATCGCTTATTTTGGGGCGAACCGCCAACTGCATCGTGGGGGTATCGTCGGAACCATCGGGCATCGGGCCGTGCGTTCCTTGCGAAATTGACCGATACTGCCAGCTTTCCCGCATCCGTCTACCGCCTCATGTCCCCATCGCACAAAAACAAAACCTTCGCCAGCTTCCTCGCCCTGATCCTGGGCGCCCTCGGCGCGCACCGCTTTTACCTGCGGGGCAGCCTCGACAAGCTGGGCCTGCTGCACGTGGCCAGCCTGCCCGTTGCCGGGCTGGTCATTGGCCTCGTACCCGAGGCCAACTGGTTCTTCAAGATCCTGCCGCTGGTCGTCTCGGCCATCGTCGGCTGCATCGAAGCGCTGGTGATCGGCCTGATGCCCGACGAGAAGTTCGACGCCGCCTTCAACGCCGGCTCAGGCCGCAAGTCGGAATCGAACTGGCCACTGGCAGTGTTGTTGGTTTGCACAATGCTGGTGGCGGCGACGATGGGCATCTCCACCCTCGCCCGCCTGTTCGACCTGCTCAGCACCGGCGGCGCCTACGGCTGACGCGCATCCGGCGTCATCTTGCCGTGCCGCTCGCGCCGCTTGATGTCGCCTTTCAGGCGCGCCGCGCGCTCCTCGCTTGACTCGATCCGCAAGGCGGAGCGCTTGGCCATGCTCGATGGATTGAGCACCAGATTCGCTTCCCAGCTCGCGCCCGGCTTCATCATGAGGGGCGCCGGCAGGCGGTCCACGGCGGTGACGTCGATCCACGGCGCAATGCGCTCCAACACCAGCTTGACGCGCGGCCTGATGGCCGCCTCGCCGATGCGTCCGCGCTGGCCCCAGCCGATGATCGGCTCGCTGCCGGTGGTCTGGTTGGCATAGGCCACGTCGTAGCGCACGTTATGGCGGTAGCTCATCATGAATTCCTCGAACAGCATCGCCAGGTCCTCGCGCGAACTGTCGCCCTTGTTGACCGAGTAGGCGTAGTCGTCCGATGCGCGGTCGGCGCCGAAGAAACCGCCGATCTCGGCCGCCGTGTAGGACTTCTGCGCCGCCGTGGCCGTCTCACCCTGGTACAGCACCTGCCCCATGGCCAGCATTTCGGCCGACTGCAGCGGATACTGCACCGCCAGCGCGTCCGACGGCAGCGTGCGGCTGCCGACGCGCTCGGCGATGTTTTCCCAGATCGAACGCTGCGGATTGACGGCGCGGTTGACCGACGGCAGGAAGTCGTTGGCGTGCGCCAGCTCGTGGTACAGCAAGCGGCCCAGGTCGTACAGCAAGTCTTCCGTGGTGCGCGTCACGCGCGTGGTGGATGGATAGCTGCGGCGCGCCTGCTCGTTGTTTTTCACCGAACGGCCCAGCGGAATGAAGTTCAGGTCGTCGTCGAAGGCGGAGCGGTAGTCGGGCACCTCGGTGACCACGTCGCGCTGCTCGGCGCTCAGCCACAGGTTGTTGGCGTCCAGGTAAATCGCCCCGGTGCCGGCGCTGTAGAAACTCGGCCGCACATGCGAGCCAATCACGATGGCGGACGTGCTCGCCAGCAGGCGGCGGAAGTCGCTGTTGGGGTCCTGGGTCAGCAGGAACTGCTCGAAATTGGCGCCCAGGAAGTCGTGCGACACCAGCACCCGGCCCATGATCTGGGCCACGCTCGGCACCACGCCCACGCCCGCTTCGGTCTGCAGCGGCGGCAGCTCCTGCGCGCGGCACAGGGTATTGTTGGACGACGTATCGTAGTACACCTTGACGTCGTAAGCACACTTGGCCAGCACGCCCGCGTAGGCGCTGGCCTGGCGGTACGGATGCACGCGCGCGGTGGGCGTGTTGAACAGGGTGTCGGCGTTGCCGGGCACCTGCTGGTCGAGGCTGATCAACACGTCGTCGCTGTCCTTCACGCCGCTGCTGGTGGTCATGGTGGCGCGGAAACGCAGCGCCACGTCGGTGCCGGAGGTGGGCGCCTTGAACATCAGCAACTGGTCCTTGGCGTCCATCGTCACGGTCGGGCCGCCGACCTGGGTCCAGACGATGCTGGCGATGGTGTCGCCGCCGCTCAGGGTCGGCCAGGCGCGCACCGAGGTTTGCACGCCGGGACGCACGGAATGGTCGGCGCGCAGGTTGATGAAGCTGCCGGCCGGGGCGTCGCCCACGGTCACCTCGGTCGAGAGCGACAGGCGCGCGCCGTCGGCCAGGGTGACATCTGCGCGCAGGACGATCACGCCCTTCTCGCGCGTTTCGAACGACACGGTCGGGCTGCGCGCCGCTTGCAGCGTGACCGCCGGGCCGCTCACCTGGCTCCAGCTCACATCGGCCAGCGGGCCGCCGCACGAGAGCACGCTGGCGCCGCCGGCCTTGCCGGCAGCGACGGTTTTATCGGCCACGATATAGGCCTTGCAGCCATCGGGCTTGACATCGCCCGGCGTGGGCGTGGGCGTGGGCGTCGGCGTCGGCGTCGGCGTCGGGGTGTCGACCTTGCCGGGGACGTTGCTCGGATTGCCGCCGCCGCCGCCGCAGGCGGCGAACAGGGTGGCGATGGCCAGGGCTGCCGGAAGGCGCACTGCGTATTGATGAATGTTCAAGATATGTCCTGTTGGATAAGGCGAGCGTGGGATGTAAAGACCATCTTGCGATTATAAACAGATGGGCGCGGGCGAAGCACATCCTTGCCACGAATAATTGCTGTTCCAAGTGATCTACAATGCGGCATGCCGCTCGTTGGCGAGCACGATAAACCGATCAGGAGAAGAAAATGATGAAACTCAATTTGACGCTGGCGTTGGTACTGGCGCTGGGCAGCGTGACGGACTCGGCGCAGGCGTCGTCGGCGCAGTTGCGTGCCGCCGATACGCAGTACGCGCAGGACCGCGAGATCTGCAACGACGAGCGCAACGACGGCCAGCGCATGAAATGCCTGCGCGCGGCGAAGGCCGAGAACAACCGCGCGCTGGCGGCGGCACGCGGCGGCGAGCGTGACGACCGTCGCAACGACGCGCGGGCGGTGTGCCGCGACTGCGGCAAGGTGACGGCGGTGCGCAGCGCGCGCCAGAATGGCCAGGCCAATGCGCTGGGCGTGGTTGGCGGCGGCGCCGTGGGCGGGCTGCTGGGCAATCAGGTCGGCAGCGGTTCGGGACGCACGGTTGCCACCGTGGCCGGTGCGATCGGTGGTGCGTATGCGGGCAAGAAGATCCAGGAACGCGCCAATGCACGCACGGTGTGGACGGTGGATGTCCAGTACGACAACGGCCAGCGCCGCTCGTTCAGGTTCAACAACCAGCCGGGGATGCAGCGCGGGGATCGCGTGCGCAATGCGGGCAATTCGATTCGCAGGTCGTAGGGATAAAGCCACCGCCACCGTCGTTCCCGCGCAGGCGGGAACCCAAGTTTGTCGAGCCGTCTGTTGCTGCGGCAGGAACTTGGGTTCCCGCCGAGGGCCGCCTTGGCGCGGGAACGACGAGGTAGTGGTGGGAACGACAGTTACGGGTGCGGTGGGGCTGACTTAGAACTGGTCTTCCGTCAGCGCCAGTACCCCTGCACTACCTTCCACAATCGCGATGCGCAATCCCGACGCCTGGGTCAGGATGTGATCGGCAAAGAAGCGCGCCGTTGCGATCTTGGCCTTGTAAAAGCCCGCGTCGCCAGCGCCGCCGTCGATTTTGGCCTGCGCCACCAGCGCGGCGCGCGCCATCACCCAGCCACCGAGCACAATCCCGGCCAGCTTCAGATACAGCACGCTGCCCGAAAACACGCCCTTGATGTCGCTCTTCATGTTCGCGGCGACGTACTCCACCACCGCTTCGAGCGCCACGCTGCCGTCGACCAGCGCGCGATGGATCGCCTTGAAGTCGGCGCCCTCTTGCGCCGCCAGCAGCGCCTCGGTCTCGCGCACCTGGCCGATGATCGACTTGGCCACGGCGCCGCCGTCGCGCACCGTCTTGCGGCCCACCAGGTCGTTCGCCTGGATCGCGGTCGTGCCTTCGTAGATCGTCAGGATCTTGGCGTCGCGGTAGTGCTGCGCCGCGCCGGTTTCTTCGATGAAGCCCATGCCGCCGTGAACCTGCACGCCGTCGCGCGTGACGTCCTGCGACAGTTCGGTCGACCAGCCCTTGATGATCGGCACCAGGTACTCGTACACCGCCAGGTTGGACGCGCGCACGGCCGCATCTTCGTGGTGGTGAGCGACGTCACTGATGCCCGCGCCCACATACGCCAGCGCGCGCGCCGCCTCGACCTGCGAGCGCATCGACATCAGCATGCGGCGCACGTCAGGGTGGTGAATGATCGATACCGGGCCGGCCGAGCCGGCCAGGTCGCGCGACTGCACGCGGTCCTTGGCGAAGGCCACGGCCTGCTGGTAGGAGCGCTCGGCCAGGCCGATGCCCTGCAAGCCCACGCCGAAGCGCGCCGCGTTCATCATGATGAACATGTATTCGAGGCCGCGATTCTCTTCGCCGACCAGGGTGCCGATCGCGCCGCCGTTGTCGCCGAACTGCAGCACCGCGGTGGGGCTGGCCTTGATGCCGAGCTTGTGCTCGATCGAGACGCAGTGCGCGTCATTGCGCGCGCCCAGCGAGCCGTCGGCGTTGACCAGGAACTTCGGCACGATGAACAACGAAATGCCCTTCACGCCCGCAGGCGCGTCCGGCGTGCGCGCCAGCACCAGGTGGACGATGTTCTCGGTCAGGTCGTGCTCACCGTAGGTGATGAAGATCTTGGTGCCGAACACCTTGTAGGTGCCGTCGCCCTGCGGCTCGGCGCGCGTGCGCACGGCGGCCAGGTCCGACCCGGCCTGGGGCTCGGTCAGGTTCATGGTGCCGGTCCATTTGCCCGACACCAGCGGCTCCAGGTAGGTCGCCTTCTGCTCGTTCGAACCAGCGGTCAGCAGCGCTTCGATCGCGCCGTCCGACAGCAAGGCCACCAGCGCGAACGAGATGCTCGACGCGTTGAGCATCTCGATGCACGGCGTGGCCACCAGCTTCGGCAAGCCCTGGCCGCCGAAATCGACCGGATGCTGCACACCCTGCCAGCCGGCTTCCGCAAAGCCCTTGAAGGCCTCTTTGAAGCCCTTGGAGGTGGTTACCTGGCCGTCGTGCCAGAAGCTCGGATCCTTGTCGCTGGCGTAGTTCAATGGCGCGACGACGTTGGCGCAGAATTTCGCGTTTTCTTCGAGGACTGCTTCGACCGTGTCGACGGTGGCGTCTTCGCAACCGGGCAGCGTGTTGACGGTGGACAGTCCGGCCAGTTCGTTCATCACGAACAGCATGTCTTTCAGCGGGGCTTTGTAAGTCACCTTGATCTCCTAAAATTGCGCTTCCAATGGACGTGTAGGGTGGGCACAGGGTTCCCGTGCCCACCCTACAGGTGTTTGCTGCAGATGCTTTTCGTCTTAGCCGAGTTGCTTGACCAGGTCAGGCACAACGTCGAACAGGTCGCCCACGATGCCGTAGTCGGCCACCGAGAAGATCGGCGCTTCCGGATCCTTGTTGATCGCGACGATGGTCTTCGAATCCTTCATGCCAGCCAAATGCTGGATGGCGCCGGAGATGCCGACCGCGATGTACAGCGATGGCGCTACGATCTTGCCGGTCTGGCCAACTTGCCAGTCGTTCGGCACGAAGCCGGCGTCGACCGCTGCGCGCGAAGCGCCCATGGCGGCGTTGAGCTTGTCGGCCAGCGGCTCGAGGATCTTGAAGTTGTCGCCCGAGCCCATGCCGCGGCCACCGGAAACGATGATTTTCGCGGCGGTCAGTTCAGGACGATCCGACTTGGCCAGTTCGCGGCCGACAAAGGTCGACTTGCCCGAATCGGCAACCGCGCCGATGGCTTCGGTGACAGCCGAGCCGCCTTCGGCCGCGGCCGAATCGAAACCGGTGGTGCGCACGGTGATGACCTTGATCTTATCAAGCGACTGCACGGTGGCGATGGCGTTGCCGGCGTAGATAGGACGCTCGAAGGTGTCCGGCGAATCGACCTTGGTGATCTCGGAGATCTGCGCCACGTCCAGCTTGGCGGCCACGCGCGGCAAAATGTTTTTGCCGTACGCGGTTGCCGGCGCCAGGATGTGCGAGTACGATTGCGCCAGCCCCAGGACCTGCTCGGCCACGTTTTCGGCCAGGCCGTCGGCGTGGTGCGGGGCGTCGGCGACCAATACCTTGGTCACGCCGGCGATGGCGGCCGCTTGCGCCGCTGCGCCGCCGCAGTTGCTGCCAGCAACGAGGATGTGCACTTCGCCGCCGCACTCGATGGCAGCGGTGACGGTGTGGTGGGTGCTTCCCTTGAGGGAGGCGTTGTCGTGTTCAGCAATGACTAATGCGACCATGATTTTTCCTGTATTTTTAGGTGAGACGGCCAGGCCGCGATCAGATAACTTTGGCTTCGGTGCGCAGCTTGGCGACCAGGGTCGCCGCATCCGGCACCTTGATGCCGGCCGAACGCTTGGCTGGCTCGACGACTTTCAGGGTCTTCAGGCGCGGGGCGATATCGACGCCCAGCTCTTCCGGCTTGACCACGTCGAGCGGCTTTTTCTTGGCCTTCATGATGTTCGGCAGCGTGACATAACGCGGCTCGTTCAGGCGCAGGTCGGTCGTGACGATCGCCGGCAGGGTGAGCGACAGGGTTTCCAGGCCGCCGTCGACTTCGCGCGTGACGGTCACTTTGCCGTCTTCGAGCACGACTTTCGAGGCGAACGTCGCTTGCGGCCAGCCCAGCAGGGCGGCCAGCATCTGGCCGGTCTGGTTCGAGTCGTCATCGATGGCTTGCTTGCCCAGGATGATCAGCTGCGGTTGCTCCTTGTCGGCCAGCGCCTTGAGCAGCTTGGCCACGGCCAGCGGTTCGAGCTCGGCGCTCGTTTCGACCAGGATGCCGCGGTCGGCGCCAATGGCCATGCCGGTGCGCAGGGTTTCCTGGCACTGCGTCACGCCGCAGGACACGGCCACCACTTCGGTGACCTTGCCGGCTTCTTTCAGGCGCATCGCTTCTTCCAGCGCGATCTCGTCGAAAGGATTCATCGACATTTTGACATTGGCGATATCGACGCCGCTGCCGTCGGATTTCACGCGCACTTTGACGTTGTAGTCGACCACGCGTTTGACGGGAACCAGGACTTTCATAGGGGTGCCTTTGGAAGAATGAATAGGGTGACTTGACTAAAGTGGCCTAGATTATAAGAGAAAAACCGTTTTCCCGCCAAATTTAAGCACGATCGTGCGATTTTTAGCTAGAGGAAAACACCTAATCATCGGTCTTTGTCATGAAATTGGGAAATTGTCTGAGGAAAATCGCGGGGCGTGCCGGTGCGCTGCCCCGTCCGGGCACTTATTTGCGGCGCATCAAAAAGATGAATTCGCGGCCGTTCTGGGTGTGGGAAACGAGTGCATTGCCGGTCTGCTTGGCAAAGGCCTGGAAGTCACGCACGGAGCCGGTATCGGTGGCGACGATGCGCAGCACTTCGCCCGTTTCCATTTCCGCGAGCGCCTTCTTGGCCTTCAGGATCGGCAGTGGGCAATTGAGTCCCCGTGCGTCGAGTTCCTTCTGGTATTCCATGATCTCGCTGTCGAAAGTTGTATCGCTCATCGCTTGCTCTTAGGGTGGATTAGACTACTCACCCAACAAATATACTCCAAATCCGCAAATTTGACGCACCGCACCAATATTAAAATTGCTTGTTGCATGGTCACAACGACAATAACGGAACTGCAACTGAAGTTGTAAGCTGCGTGTAAGAATCGTCTGAAGGACTTTGTCAATCGGTAGGCGCCGTACCGTGACGTATGGTTAAGCTGTCACTGTCGTGCCCCCCCCCCCGCCCCCCCCCCCGCCCCGGCCCCCCCCCCCAAAACACCCCCCCCGCCCCCCCCCCCCCCCCCCCCCCCCCCCCCCCAACCCCGCCCCCCCCCCCGG
>NZ_WHJI01000385.1:0-201 GCF_011682155.1 Massilia sp. CCM 8734 | reverse complement strand
TGGGCGAGGCCAGATTTTGACGATTTCGCAGTGCCAATAGCGAGCTATTGGCCGAGAAAGCGGCGAAATATGGGCCGTCCCAGGTATTTTTGCAGCCGACGATCCCAAGTCCGACAGGCTGCTAGCCTGAATTTTGCATAAAAAAGGGCAAGAATGCCGTAAGTGATTGATAAAATGTGAGTTATCCATAAAACACAATTT
>NZ_WHJI01000384.1:0-202 GCF_011682155.1 Massilia sp. CCM 8734 | reverse complement strand
TGTCATTCCCGTCTCCTGCAGTTATATAGACAGTTCAACAGTATACGCATATAATTCAATTTGTGACACAGTAAGACTAGCAGCCTGTCGGACTTGGGATCGTCGGCTGCAAAAATACCTGGGACGGTCCATATTTCGCCGCTTTCTCGGCCAATAGCTCGCTATTGGCACTGCGAAATCGTCAAAATCTGGCCTCGCCCAG
>NZ_WHJI01000383.1:0-203 GCF_011682155.1 Massilia sp. CCM 8734 | reverse complement strand
CGCGGCGTCGCCGACGTAATACGCCTTGAATGCCAGGAACTTGCCCTTCCATTTCTTCATGTCGGCCAACGTATGGACGGCCATGTTGAAATACTGCATGTCAGGGTGGTTACGGGCGTTTGGCTCCCGCCCCACCTTGGACGGCTGCAGGCGCCCGAGGGTCCCGCTGCTGGCCGGTCGCACGTAAAAGCTGCGCGTCTGGC
>NZ_WHJI01000382.1:0-204 GCF_011682155.1 Massilia sp. CCM 8734 | reverse complement strand
TCGTGTTGAAATTGTGTTTTATGGATAACTCACATTTTATCAATCACTTACGGCATTCTTGCCCTTTTTTATGCAAAATTCAGGCTAGCAGCCTGTCGGACTTGGGGAGTCGAAGCGAAAAAATAGCTGGGCGAGGCCAGATTTTGACGATTTCGCAGTGCCAATAGCGAGCTATTGGCCGAGAAAGCGGCGAAATATGGACCG
>NZ_WHJI01000381.1:0-207 GCF_011682155.1 Massilia sp. CCM 8734 | reverse complement strand
CTGTTCAAAATCGCCGTGCAGGTCAGGCAGTACAAGAACAAGATTGTCCTTCACCTTCCGAGCGCCTGTCCGGCCAAACATCTGCTCCGGACCTTGACCGAACGACTGTACCTGTCGACACCGGCCAAGTCCCTCAACTCGTCCTGAGTAAGCCACGTCCGGTCTGCCGAGAACTGACCACCAACCCGCCAACCTTCAACCGCATAC
>NZ_WHJI01000380.1:0-211 GCF_011682155.1 Massilia sp. CCM 8734 | reverse complement strand
GCACTGTCGCAGGCGCAGCCATCAACGGTCATTTCCAAACTGTTCAAAATCGCCGTGCAGGTCAGGCAGTACAAGAACAAGATCGTCCTTCACCTTCCGAGCGCCTGTCCGGCCAAACATCTGCTCCAGACCTTGACCGAACGACTGTACCTGTCGACACCGGCCAGGTCCCTCAACTCGTCCTGAGTAAGCCACGTCCGGTCTGCCGAGA
>NZ_WHJI01000037.1:0-84291 GCF_011682155.1 Massilia sp. CCM 8734 | reverse complement strand
GCTCCATTCGATGCCCCGTTCAATCGGGTAGGGCATCCATTACCCGCGACCATCGAAAACACTGCCGACGAGGTTTCGTATCGTCCAGCCAGCAACGCACTGGCAGTTCATGAAACATTCAGGCTAGTTACGGAGATGAAATGACAAGCAAGGACTATCCTCGATTTCAACGCATAGTCGCAATATTGATCGGCTATGAGAAGTTAAAGCAGCGTATTTGCTTTCTGCCCACCCGTCCGACTTCACCAGCGGCACTGACGCTGCTGGCATCGGGCGCCTGTCAAGACAGGCTGGCCGGTCAGAAGGCGGCGACATGAAGACAATCTTCCTGATCACGGCGCTTTCGCTTCCTTTGATGTCCCATGGAGCGCCGCTCAGCACCGCTATCAGCGGTGACAAGCTGATCCGACAATACCTTGGCGACCCGTCGCAGCGTCATGCCACGCCAAAAGGCGACGCCTACGTCGATCGGGAAACGGCCAGGGGCTATATGGATGGCGTCAAGGATTTGACGGAAGGCGAGCGTTGGTGCGATCCGCGCAATGCGCCACCGCACGAAATTCATATCGACGTCGTCCAGGCCATCGCTCAATTAAGCGCTGATCGGCGAAGGACGAACGCTGCCGTCCTGGTGCTGGAAACCCTGTCCCGTCTCTATCCTTGTAAGCCAAACGGAGGCAAGTCATGAAGCCAAGTTTCGCCGCTGTATAAAGCGGTTATCCGCGCCAAAGCGAATTTATTCGCGACAATCTGTACGAGCAACTGGGCTGGCCTGACTTAAAGAACAATCCCGCGTTTATGGATACGTGCGCGATACGCATGAGTGTCGGATTGGCGGGCGCAAACGTCGTCATTCCAGGCCGGCTGACCATCAAAAGTGGACCACTGAGGGGCAAGTCGGTCGAGCCAGGACAAGCCAAGCTTTCGCACATCCTTAAACGTTTGTGGGGTGCCCCGGAAGTCTACAAAAACCGGGACGCTGCGCGCCACGGCATCGCCAATCGAAGCGGAGTAGTCTCGTTTTTCAGAATCCACGGTGCGGGCGGAGCGAACGGCGGCCACATCGATATGATTGAGCCAGATGGCCACGGCTTCCATGTTTGCGCGATGAGCTGCTATCTGGACGCTGTCGAAATCTGGTGCTGGCCCCTGCTATAAGAATCAATCCGGTCGATAGCAGGAGCCGGTTGCTCAAGTAGGGCACGGGCGATATACCGAAACAGGGTGCCAGGCGCCCGGACAGCGTCTCAGTGCCAGTCGAGTTCGCGGATGCGCGAGACCTGGCGGCGCGCCATCAAGGCCCACAGTTGCTGGGCCAGGGGCAGGTCGGCGCTCATCCGGCGCGGCGGCGCGAGCGCCAGTTCGCAGTCGCGGTCGGACCATTCTTCGAAACGGATATGGCCGCCGCTGCTCACTTCGATCACATACATGAGGCCATCGTCGTAGCCGAAGCGCAAAGCCGCGCTGGCCGGTTCGGGCGCGGCAGCGGGCGCGCTACTGGCCTTGCCCTTGCCCTTGCCTTTGCCCTTTACCAGGCGCAGCGGCGCGTACAGCTCGGCGAGGACCGCGGCCAGCTGCGCCTCGGTGGGCGCGGCGATGTCGCGTCCGTCCATGCTCGTCAGGGTGAGCCAGGCTTGAGTCATGGTCGCGTCCTCCCGGAGGCACGCAGTCCCCGGCGCGGATGCCCCGGCTGGACTGGTACGTGGATGCACTATGTAAAGAGCATAATACCCAAAAAGCCGCTCATGCGAAGCGATATCTGAGGGTTGTTGCAGGCGCGATGAAACAGGTATCAAAACGCAAACGCGCCGCCCGGCGCAAAGGCGAGGGCGGCGCATGAAGGACGCTGCATCGAGCGTCGCCGGGCAAGCAGTTTACTGTACCAGCACCGGAATACTGAGCGGATCGAAATCGGTCCAGTCGCCACCTTCGATGGTGCCCTTGGCGCGCTCGATATGGTGCGAGCCCAAACCGCGCAGCACCTCGATGGCACGCGTTTCGTCGGCCGGCTGGTCGGCCGCCACCGCAATCAACATGCCCGACTGGCGCGGCTCGTAGCGGTTGGCATTGCTGCCCTCTTCCTTCTCGCCGGCATCCTTCATCTTCGACAAGCTGAACAGCGAACCCACGTGCGCCCCGACCAGGCCGCCGACAATCGGGCCGGCCGGACCGGTCACGACCGAGGTGGCCGCGCCGATCGCCACACCGATGGCGCCGCCGGTGGCCGCGCCCGCCACCACGCCCTCCGGGGTTTCCTTGGCGCCCGGCGACTGCATATGGTCGCCGCCGATCGCGGTCTGGTCATGCTGGCCCGGCTGGTTCAGGAAAAAGGCCGAGATGCGGTCCTCTGGAAAACCGGCGCGTACCAGCTCGCGACGCGCGTTGTCAACTTCGTCCTGAAGCTGAAAGTGACCTGCAACGATTGTAGACATGCTAACTCCTCCTGCATTAATGATGGCCCAGCATGCACCGTCCATCCTTTTTACTCTGTACGCAAACGCACCTAAGGCCACAGAGCAACAAAAAGAAATCTTCCCTTCCGCTCTATAAATATTTCTCCGTATAATAAAACGAAGGCCTGCCGCTTGCGCGGCGGCGCCGGCACGGCCAGCACAATCGCATTCTTTATTGAAAGACGCTGATGGAATTGGATACCGCGCATCCCCCCCGACCGCTTCCCGGCGCCGCTGAGGCAGCCTGGGACGCCTGCGCCAACGGCGTGCTGCTGGTCGGCGCCGGCGAGGCCGCGTTCCCCATCCTCGCCGTCAACCCGGCCTTTTGCCGCCTGCAGCGCCGCACCGACGCCGAGTTGATCGGCACCAGCGCGCTGGCGCTGGGCGACGCGCCAGGCGAAGCCCAGCCCGACAATTCCCTGGCCGTTGCCCTGCATGCGGTGGCCGGCGCGGGCGCGACCCACACCCTGCTGCTGCGCGCCAGCGCCAGCGCGCCGTGGTGCCGCTGGACCATCAGCGTGGCGCCAGCGGCCTCCGCCGCTCTTGCGCCCCAGCTGCTCTGCATCGTCGAGGATGTCACCGAGCTGCAAGAGCAGCAGGCCCTGCTGGCTCACCTGTCGAGCCACGACGCCCTGACCGGCCTGGCCAACCGCGCCCTGTTCAACGAGCGCCTGCAAGCGGCCATGACGCAGGCGCACAGCCGCGCCGGCGGGGTCGCCGTGCTGTGCCTGGCTCTCGATGGCTTCAACCTGGTCAATGAGAGCCTGGGCTACGTGGCCGGCGACCAGCTCCTGATCAGCGTGGCGATGCGGGTGCAAGGCTGCATGCGCCCGCAGGACACCCTGTCGCGCCACGGCGGCAACGAGTTCGTGCTGGTGCTGGCCGACGTGACCGACAGCGCCCAGGTGCATGCCGTGTGCGAGCACATCGTGCGCGTGATCGGCGCGCCCTTCCCGGTGATCGGCCAGAGCCTGCATGCCGGGTGCAGCATCGGCATCGCCCGCTATCCGCAAGATGCCGGCGATGGCGTGACCCTGTTGCGCTACGCCGACATGGCGCTGTCGCACGCGCGCGACCTGGGCGGCAACCAGTTGCAATTTTTCGCGCCCGAGATGAACCAGCGCACCACCGAGCGCGCCCAGATGGAAGCGGCGTTGCGCGTGGCCCTGACCGAAGGCCAGCTGCAGCTGCAATACCAGCCCATGGCCGACCTGCAGCAGGGCGCCATCTGCGCGCTGGAGGCGCTGGTGCGCTGGCAGCACCCGGTAATGGGCTTGATTCCCGCCGGGCGCTTCATCCCGCTGGCCGAAGCGGCCGGGCTGACCGTCGCGCTCGGCTACTGGAGCCTGCGCCGCGCGGTCGAGGACATGGTGGCCTGGCGCGCGGCCGGCCTGCCGCCGGTGCGGGTGGCGATCAACATCTCGCCCAAGCAATTTCGCGACGTCGCCCTGCCCGAGGCGGTGGCCGACGCGCTGGCGCAATCGGGCCTGCCGCCGCTCCAGATTTCGCTCGAAATCACCGAGGCGGCCCTGATGCAGGACCCGCAAGCGAGCGACGCCACCCTGGCCCAGCTCAAAGCGCTGGGGGTCGGCCTGACCCTGGACGACTTCGGCACCGGCTACTCCTCGCTGAACTACCTCAAGCGTTTCCCGCTCGACCTGGTCAAGATCGACTGCGGCCTGACCGGCAATATCGTCACCGGCGCCGACGATGCAGCCCTGGTCAAGACCATCATCTCGATGGCGCACCACCTGGGCATCGAAGTGGCGGCCGAAGGCGTGGAAACGGAAGCCCAGTGCGATTTTTTACGGCGCAATATGTGCGACCAGATCCAGGGCTATTTTTTCGGCAAGCCGTGCGACCGCGACCACGTGGCCAGCCTGCTGGCCTCCGGCCACGCGGTGCCGCCGCACCTGCTGCGCATCCAGAAGCTGCCGCGCACCTTGCTGCTGGTCGACGACGAGCAGAATATCGTCTCGGCCCTGAAACGCCTGCTGCGGCGCGACGGCTACCAGATCCTGTCGGCCAACAGCGGCCAGGAAGGACTCGATGTACTGGCCGCCAACGCGGTCGACGTGATCGTGTCGGACCAGCGCATGCCAGGCATGATCGGCGCCGATTTTTTGCGCGCGGCCAAAAACCTGTATCCGGACACGATCCGCATCATGCTCTCCGGTTACACCGAGCTGCAATCGGTGACCGACGCCGTCAACGAGGGCGCCATCTTCAAGTTCCTGACCAAACCGTGGGACGACGAGCAACTGCGCACCCACATCGCCGAGGCGTTCCGCCTGAAGGAAATCGCCGACGACAACGATCGCCTGCACTTGGAATTGCGCACCGCCAACCACGAACTGGCGGCGGCCAACCGGCGCATGGAAGACGTGCTGCGCCTGAAGCAGCAACAGATCACGCGCGACGAAATCAGCCTGAACGTGGCGCGCGAACTGCTGCAGTTCGTGCCGCTGGCGGTGATCGGCCTCGACGACGAGGGCATGGTGGCGTTCGTGAACAACGCTGCCGAGCGCGTGTTCCGCCAGAATGGTGCGATACTCGGCAATGAGGCGCAGATTGTGCTTCCTGAACTGTTTCCCGACGGCCTGGCCCCAAGCGGCAGCCACCAGGTCTACATCGGCGGGCGCTGCTTCCAGGTGGTGGCCCATCCCATGGGCGCGAACTCGCAGTCGCGCGGCAGCCTGATCACCATTAGCGCTTGCGAGGAAACGGTATGATGCCAGTTGAAGACACCATCGGGATCGACGACGCCATCGAGGGCATGGTGCTGGCGTGCGACCTGCGCGACGCCGGCGGCGCCGTGCTGCTGCCGGCCGGCGCCACCCTGGGCGCGGCGGCGCTGGCGTCGCTGCGGCGGCGCGGCATCGAACAGTTGCAGGTGGTAGGCAGCATGAACGCGGCCGACGCGGCGCTCGACGCGGCCGCCTTGCAGGCCGAACGCGAACGCCAGTGCGCGCGCCTCGAGCACCTGTTCCGGCGCTGCCTGAACGGCGCCTCCGGGGGCGCCAGCGCGATGCTGCTCGAACGCCTGCTGGCCTACCGCAGGAGCGCAGGATGAGCGCGGCGCTGAACACCTCGATCGACGACGTCGTCAAGCGGATCCGCGACCTGCCCTCGCTGTCGGCGGTGGTGGTCGAACTGCTCTCCTCCATGGACCAGGAAGACATCGATGTGCACGTCCTGGGCGGCAAGATCGCGCTCGACCAGTCGTTGACGGCCAAGACCCTGCGCCTGGCCAACTCCTCGTTCTACGGCATGTCGTCCAAGGTGACCACCATCCACCAGGCCATCGCGGTGCTCGGCTTTCACAGCATCCGCACCCTGGTGACGGCGTGCGCGGTGACCGGCAGCTTCCCGTCGAACGCGGCCGGCGGCGTCAACTTCCAGGCCTTCTGGCGCCACTCGGTGGCCACCGCCGTGTGCGCCAAGCTGCTGGCGGTGCACCTGAAACTCAATCCCGACACCGCCTTCACGGCCGGCCTGCTGCACGATATCGGCACTTTGGTGCTGGCCACCCGCTTCCCGGCCGAACACGCCGCCATGCTGGCCTACCGCAAGGAGCACGATTGCTACATCATCGACGCCGAGCGCGCCGTGATCGGGATCGACCACGCCGCCGCCGGGGCCGCCCTGGCCGCTTACTGGAAGTTCCCGGCCGACATGCAGGAGGCGGTGGCCAAGCACCACCAGATCGACGCCGGCGGCAAGCCGACTTTGGCGCTGCTGGTGCACGCCGCCAATATCTTCGCCACCGCGCTGGACCTGACCGGCGAGGAAGACGACCTGACGCCGCCGATGTCGCAGGCGCTGTGGGTGAGCCTGGCGCTGAGCGAAGCCGACTGCGCCAAGCTGTTCCGCGATACCGAGTCGACCTTTGTCGACATGTGCAAAATTCTCGTCAGCTAAGGCAATGAACGCCATGGAGACCGATCCAGATGCCCAACCGCGAACAAGCGTTCTCTAACTGCCCTCCCGGCGCCGACGACGGCAGCGCCGTCGCCCTGTCGGCCCTGCTCGACGGGCACCCGGTGGCCACTTTCGTGATCGACCGCGATCACACCATCACGCACTGGAACAAGGCTTGCGAGCACCTGCTCGGCTGGAGCACGGAAGCGATGATCGGCACGCGCAATCACGGCGTGGCGTTTTACGCCCACGAGCGGCAGATGCTGTCGGACATGATCGTCTCGGGCGACGGCGATGGCCTCGGCGCGCACCGCCAGTCGGCCCTGATTCCCGGCGCCTATGAGACCGAAGGCTTTTTCGAAAACCTGGGCGTCGGCGGGCACTGGCTGCACTTCACCGCCGCACCCCTGCGCGACACCTCCGGCCAGGTGGTCGGCGCGATCGAAACCATGCGCGACGTGACCGAGCGGCGGGTCGCCGAAAACGCCCTGCGGCGCGCCCACGACAACCTCGAACACCTGATCGAAAAGCGCACCGCCCAGCTGGCCGAAGCGAACGAACGGCTCGAAGACGACCTGCGCCAGCGCCAGATCGCCGACGCCGAGCTGCGCGCCAAGCACCTGGCCCTGACCGAACTGAACGCCAAACTGTCGATGGCCCAGGAGCAGCTGGTGCAGTCGGAAAAGCTGGCCTCGATCGGGCAACTGGCGGCCGGCGTGGCGCACGAAATCAACAATCCGATCGGCTATATCTTCTCCAATTTCGGCACCCTGCAAAGCTACCTCGACCAGTTGTTCGACATGTTGCATGTGTATCAGGAGGCGGAAAGCCAGGCCAGCCCGGAAACGGCGGCGCGCCTGGCCGCCATGCGCAAGACGCTCGACCTCGATTTTTTGCGCGAAGACATTCCGGTGCTGATGAGCGAATCGAAAGAAGGCATCGTGCGCGTGCGCCACATCGTGCAGGACCTCAAGGATTTTTCGCGGGTCGACGCCAACCAGGACTGGGTCTGGGCCAATGTGCACGGCGGCATCGATTCGACCCTGAACATCGTCTCCAACGAGGTCAAGTACAAGGCCGACGTGGTCAAGCAGTATGGCGCCATTCCCGACATCGAATGCCTGCCGTCCCAGATCAACCAGGTCATCATGAACCTGGTGGTCAACGCGGCGCACGCGATGAGCGAGCGGCGCGGCACGATTACGCTGCGCAGCGGCACCCTGGGCGAATCCGGCGCCGCCGCCGAACAAGTGTGGATCGAGATTGCCGATAACGGCAGCGGCATCCCACGCGAAAACCTGTCGCGCATCTTCGACCCCTTTTTCACCACCAAGGCGGTGGGCAAGGGAACCGGCCTGGGCCTGTCCCTGGCCTATGGCATCATCCAAAAACACCGTGGCAGCATCGATGTCGACAGCGAGATCGGACGTGGCACCACGTTCCGCATCGTGCTGCCGGTGCACCAGAGAAGCACAAGCGAGGAGAGCAGCCCATGACAGACAGCCTGACCGACGATACCGCCCCACCCCCGGCCACCGTGCTGTGCGTTGACGACGAACCGAACATCCTGTCGGCGCTGCGCCGGCTGTTCCGCCCGGAGGGCTACCGGGTGCTGGTGGCCGACGGCGGCGCGGCCGGCCTGGCCATCCTGGAACAGGAAAAAGTCGACCTGGTCATTTCCGACATGCGCATGCCCGAAATGGACGGCGCCCGCTTCCTGGAGCACGTGCGCCAGCGCTGGCCGTCCACCTTGCGCCTGCTGCTGACCGGCTATTCGGACGTGTCCTCGATCCTGGCGGCGATCAACCGCGGCGAAATCTACCGCTACATCACCAAGCCGTGGGACGACACCGATATTTTGCTGGTGGTGCGCCACGCGCTCGAGCGCCATGCGCTGGAGCAGGAAAAAGAGCGCCTGGAAGTGTTGACCGCGCGCCAGAACGAGGAATTGAAAACCCTCAACCAGAGCCTGGAAGCGAAGGTCGAGATCCGCACCGAAGAGTTGCGCAACTCGCGCGACACCATCCTTGAGACCAACAAAAAGCTCAAGAGCAATTTCATCACGACGATCAAGATCCTGTCGAGCATGATCGAAATGCGCGGCGGCAACCTGGCCGGGCATTCGCGCCGCGTGGCGGACCTGGCGCGGCGCCTCGCCGTCAAGCTCGGGCTCGATGCGAACGCGACCCAGGAAGTGTTCATCGCCGCGCTGCTGCACGATATCGGCAAGATCGGCTTTACGGACGACTTGCTGGCCACGCCGGTCAATTTGCTGGCGGGCGACATGCTGGGCGTGTTCCGCAAGCATCCGCTGCGCGCCGAACAACTCTTGATGCCGCTCGACGACTTGCAGGGCGTGGCGACCGTGTTGCGCGCGCAGATGGAGCGCTTCGACGGCGCCGGTTTTCCGGACGGCGTGGCCGGCCCCTTGATTCCGCTCGGCGCGCGCATCCTGGCGCTGGCGTCCGACTACGACAATTTGCAGATCGGCGCGCTGATCCAGCGCCGCGTGCTGGCGCCCGACGCCAAGCAGATCATCTACGACGCCGTGGGCAAGCGCTACGATCCGCACGTGGTGGCGGCGTTCCGGGCGCTGATGGATGGCGACAAGATTGAAAAAATCAAAGACCTGGCCACCATGGCCAAGTACCTGGCGCCTGGCATGACCTTGTCGCGCGACCTGGTCAGTCCGGAGGGCTTGATGCTGCTCTCGGCCGACCACGTGTTGGACGAACGCCTGATCCAGCAAGTCCAGGATTTTGAAAACAAGAACGAGGTCCGCCTGAATATCTGGGTGTGGCCTTTGCCGGTGAAGGAGGCTTGACATGCGCCGCATATTATTGGTTGACGATGAAATCAACGTGCTCAATGCGCTGGTGCGGGCGATCCGCCAGCACATCGAGATTCCCGACTTGCAGATCGAGACCTTCAGCGATCCGTTCGATGCGCTCACGCGCTGCGCCGAGGTTACGTTCGACCTGGTCATTTCGGATTACAGGATGCCGCAGATGACGGGCGTGGAGTTTTTGCACGCGATCATGGAAGTGGCGCCCGACACGGTGCGCATGATTTTGTCGGCCTCGACCGAGTTCGAGACGGTGATGAGCGCGATTAACGAGGCGCAGGTGTTCCGTTTCATTCCAAAGCCGTGGCAGGTGGGCGATTTGCGCGAAAATATCCGGCTCGCGCTGGAATACCGCGATACGCTGCACGAACAGCATCAGCTGGCGGACCGGCAGCGGGTACACGACGGCACCTTGAGCCGCGAAGAACTGGCGATCCGCAAGATGGAGGAAGAGGAACCGGGACTGCTGAAGGTGAACTGGGGGCCGAACGGCGAGATTATCATGTAGGTGGGCAAGGGTCAGCCCGCCTCGGTCGTTGCCGGCCCCGGCGGCCCCTGGCGGGAACGACGGCGCAACGGTCAGCGCGCATTGCCGCTCGCTACCCCTTCGCGCCCGCCCCCGGCGGCAGCACCGGCAAGCGCACCGTAAACGTGGTCCCCTTCCCCGGCGTGGACGCCACGTCGATGCGTCCCCCGTGCTTGTTCACGATCCCGTACGACAGCGACAAGCCCAGCCCGGTCCCGCTGCCCACCGGCTTGGTGGTAAAAAACGGCTCGAAGATCCGGTTCACATGTTCCTGCGCGATGCCGCAACCAGTGTCGCTAATGGCCACCCACACCCAGCCATCCTCGGCCCCGGTGCGGATCGTGATCACGCCTTTTTCCTTGATCGCGTGCCCGGCATTGACCAGCAGATTCATGAACACCTGATTCAGCTGCGACGCCAGGCAAGTGACCTGCGGAATTTGCCCGTACTGCTTGTCCACCGTGGCCTTGTACTTGATCTCGTTCGACACGATATTCAAGGTGCTGTCGAGCCCATGATGCAGGTCGGCTACCTGCCACTCGTTCTCGCCCACATGCGAAAAATCCTTGAGCGCCTGCACGATATCCTTGACCCGCTTGAGGCCGTCCATCGACTCGCGGATCAGGTCGGTCGCATCATCCTGCAGGAATGCCAGGTCCGCGCTTTTGCCGATCTGGGCAATGCGGCTGGCCAGGGCCGGCGGCGGGCTGTGTCCGGCAATCGCGGCATCGTACTCGCGCACCACCCCGAACAGGGTCGCCACGTATTTCTGCAACGTCCCCATATTCGAATTGACGAAACCGACCGGGTTGTTGATCTCGTGCGCAATACCGGCCGCCAGCTGGCCGATCGAGGCCATTTTTTCCGATTGCAGCAACTGGTTCTGCGCTTCCTGCAAGCGCCCGATCAGCAACTGCTGTTCCTGGCCCTTGCTGTAGAGCGCCTCTTCCATGGTCTTGCGGATCGTGATATCGGTCAGCGAGCCGATCACTTCGAGCGGCGCGCCCTGCTCGTCGCGGATCAGGCGCAGGGTGTCGTGCATCCACAGGTAAGCCCCGTCGGCCGCGCGGAAGCGGTACTCATAGGCGCGCTGGCCTTCGACGAACACCAGCGCCAGGCTGGAAAAGATCGCCGGCGCGTCGTCCGGATGAATATGATCGAACCAGAAATTGGGATCGGCCACCATGTCCTCGGGCCGGTAGCCGAGCACGTTGTAGGCGTTGTTGCTGACAAAAGTCATCTTGAAGTCACCGCTGGGCACGGTGCAATAGATGATGGCCGGGGTATTGTCGATCAGGTACTGCAAGCGCACCAGCGGCGAAGCGGCATCTGCGGCCGGCGCACGCGCCGCCACCGGCGTGTCGGACGCGAAGGATTCAAATTCCTCGAACTGCATCGCCATGATCTCGATCCCGTGGGAAAGTACTTCAGGCGATTATGACCCAGTATTCATGAGCGCGCCAGCATCATCGCCACTGGCCGTACACCGTGCCGTAGGAGGCGGGCGGCTCGGGGTCGTCGAAGCGCGGCTCCGCTCCCGGTTCCGGTCCCGGTTCCGGTCCCGGTTCCGGTCCCGGCGCTGGCGGCTCGAGCCAGGCGCGCGGGTCGACCCGGTAGTACTGCTGGAACTGCTCGTACAGCTCGGCGTGGCGTTCGGCCATCTGCCATGGCTTTTCGAAAAACGTTTCGGTGGCGACCGCGAAAAACTCGGCGGGACTGACCGCGCCATAGTGGTCGAGCACGCTTTGGCGGTGGAACATGGCTTCGTGGCGCAGGTTGTTGAAGTCGCGCGAGAGCACCTCGGACCAGTTACGGTAGCTGCCCGGATGGCCCAGGAAAGGGGCGCCGTTGTTGCTGCCCGATTCGCTGTCGAGCTGGTGCGCGAATTCGTGCAGCACCACGTTCTGGCCGTCGGTCCAGTCGCCGGCGCCGCGCTGGACGTGGTCCCACGACAACACGACGCGGCCGTCGACCCA
Source organism: Massilia sp. CCM 8734 (assembly GCF_011682155.1). NCBI lineage: Bacteria > Pseudomonadati > Pseudomonadota > Betaproteobacteria > Burkholderiales > Oxalobacteraceae > Massilia > Massilia sp. CCM 8734. Next base: position 72,570 of record NZ_WHJI01000037.1, on the reverse strand, counting down.
CGATTCGCCCAGCAGTTCCTGGCGCGCCGGATGCACGATGCCGGCTTCGTCGGCATGGTTGCGCGGCACCAGGAAGGCGCTCGGGTAGACCAGGATGGTGTGCAGCTTGCGGTACACGCGCGTAAAGCGGTTCAGCAGCAGCAGGCAAGCCTGGCCGGCGATGGTGACGCGGATCTCGTCGTCCATCGCCAGCCCTTCGCAGCCGACGAATTTTTTCTGGAACAGGAATTGCTGCACCAGGCGCTGCAATTGCGCCTGCAGCTCGGGCTGCATGCGGTGATAAATCGGGATATTGCGTTCCAGGATAGCCAGCCAGGCGGGCGGGAACGGCTGGGCCAGCGCGCGCTTGAGGCGCCAGCCGGGATAGCCCATGCCGAGCGCGATTGCCACCACGATGGCGGTGGTCCAGAGCAGCGCTTCCATCTTAGTCCTTGTCGGGTGCGATACGAAAACGAGGGAGCCGCGCCTCGGCGAGCTCCCGCGCGGCGTTGGCGCGGGAGCGGACGGCGCCGGCGTGGCTTACGCCGCCTTGGCGAGGCCGAAGTAAGCGTCGACGGCGTCGGCGTTACCGATCAGCTTGCCGCCGATGAAGACCTGCGGCCAGGTCGACTGGCCCGACACCGCGCGCAGCACGCTGGCATTGATTTTCTGGTCCTGCGACATCTCGTTGAACTTCAGGCCATGCGCCTTGAGCGTGGCCTTGGCGCGCGCGCAGTGCGGGCAGCCGGGCTTGGAAAACACCACGACCGGCTCGGGAACCTGCGCGTCGGGATTGACATGGCGCAGCATGGTTTCAGCGTCCGACACCTCGAACGGGTCGCCTTCCTTGTCGGCCTCGATGAACATCTTTTGGATGACGCCATCCTTGACCAGCATGGAATAGCGCCACGAGCGCATGCCGAAGCCCAGGTTGCGCTTGTCGACCAGCATGCCCATGCCCTCGCTGAAGTCGCCATTGCCATCCGGGATCACGGTGATGTTCCCGGCATCCTGGCCGACTTTCCACTCGTTCATGACAAACGCATCATTGACCGAGATGCAGACGATCTCGTCGACGCCGTTCTGCTTGAACACGGGCGCCAGTTCGTTATAGCGCGGCAAATGGGTGGAGGAACAGGTGGGCGTGTAAGCGCCGGGCAGCGAAAACACGACGACGGTCCTGCCCTTGAACAGTTCATCGGTGGTGATGTCTTTCCACTGGTCGTTGGGCCGGGCCTTGAACGTGACATTCGGTACGGGCTGGCCTTCCAGCGATTGTGGCGTCGGTAACATGGCGTTCCTTTTAGTGAGTAAGTGGGACGAGCGAACATCCCCGCACCGCCACAAGTGGGGCTGGTTCGGGGGTTTTCAATTGGGGACGATGACAGAAAAACAGCGGACGTGCCGAAGCACACGCGTCCGGAGCGGAAAGCGTGAAGGACAAACGGATAACAAGCGGAACGGCAAGGTCCAAGGGCGGACCGTGCTACGCCGGTCCTGCCTGGAAGATTTAACGCTACAGCGTGCGAGCGGCCCCTGCCCCGCAGTCCGACCGGATGGCGGACGCAGGCGCAGCGGGCGCCGCTCAGCCCAGCATCACGCCTGGTCTTTGGCCGACGGCGCCGCGCCGAACAAGGCGGCGACCAGCGGATCGCGCGCCACCGGGCTGCGATTGACGCGAATGGCATAGTGGGTGTCGTCCGCCAGGATGTGGAAGTGACGACCGGTGCCGGCCATGCTCTGCTCGCGCAGGCCCGGACGTTCCTTGCGCGGTGCGGCGCCTTCGCGTTTCGGCTGCACGATCGCGGCCAGGAAGGCCTTGACCCGTTCCGGGTCCGGCGAAATCTGGTACACGGCCTTGCCCAGGTAGGTGGCGGTGCCTTCGATATAGCGCGCCAGTTCGATCACGCCCGCTTCGCGCAGGTCGCGGATGTACTTACGCGCGCCGGACGGCGAAAATTTGAGGAACCAGGCGATTTCGTCGGCCAGCATTTCGTGGGTCGACAGTTCGCCAATCAGCTTTTGCATATTTTCAATGCGACGCTGGGTGGCCGAGGTCGAACGTACACGCTCGATCGGGGCCATCGAAATCGGGGCGCGCTCTGCCGGCTGGGGCGCGACGCGCTCGATCAGCGAAGAATTGGCGTTGGTATGCAATGTGGTCATGTCGCCTTGGGCCGCATTGTGGTGCTGTGTCGTTGCATGCATGTTGAGTACTCCATGAGAAGAGATTCATTTCGTCCGGATCCGGTACATGTCGTTTGACAGCCTGACAATAATTCGGTTCCGCACAACTGAGTGCAAGATTGCCTGTGCGGACCGCGATGGTCTGTGCGCCATCGAACATTTCGCACAATTTACTTCCTATGATCATCTTTTCATCGTTGCAATTGTGCTGACAGACCCTGCTGTGTGCGTTGGCGTACAGATTCCAACTAAACAAGACCGTATTCTGGGTTCGTTCGCACAAATTCGTGTGTGCAATGACTTCACTGACGTTCAGTCTGGTTGCCGCCGGCACCGGACACATATAAAAGGAAACCACCATGAAAACGACTATCCTGGCAGCACTGCTGGCAATCGCCGGCCTGACCGCATGCGAAAAAACCACTGTTAACCCACCTGCAACGGTTGTCACCCCAACCGTTGAAGTTCCAGTCGCCGTACCTGGCCCGGCCGGCGCTGCTGGCGCTACCGGCGCGACCGGCGCTGCTGGTACCGACGGCAACTCGGGTGCCACCGGCACCCCAGGCGCTGCTGGCGCGGCTGGCACCCCAGGCGCTGACGGCGCCAAAGGCGACCAAGGCAAAACCGGCGGCGACACCGTGATCGTCGTACCGGAAAAAACCAACTAATAGCCCCCGGCTATTTATTGCGCGACATCTCGCGCCGCACCAGGTTCGCCTGGTCCGGCGCGATTTTTCTTGGTACTCGCACAAATTGTTGTATTAAAAAGACAAGCTCACTATCACGGTACGCTATCGAACGGTTGCATTGAACTCCCCCACTTAATCTCAAGTCGAACGTCACACTGCAGCATTTCAGTGATGACAAATCGACTGACCTATCGAATAGGAGTTCCCTGTGAGCAAATTGAGAAAGACGGCCTTGGCGGCGGCACTAGCGTGCGGCGCGTCACTGGCCTTAGCGCAAGATATCAACCCCTCGTGGTACATCCAGCCCAGCGCCAATGCATTCAGGCCCGACAAGGATTTCGGTGTCGACGAGCGCGACTACGGTGGCGGCCTCAAGATCGGCAAGCCCGTTGCCGAGATGTGGGACGTGCAGATGGGCGTCACCCACGCGCGCGCCAAGGAAGGCCTGGCCAACTATCGCCAGACGCTGGTGGGCGCGGACGTGCTGCTGATGCTGTCGCGCCAGAATTTCCGCCCCTTCCTGCTGATCGGCGTCGGCGCCGAGCGCGACCGGGTAGACAATCCGCTGCGCCGGGTCAGCAAGACCTCGCCGTACGCGACCGCCGGCCTCGGCTTTCAACTGGGCCTGAGCGACCAATGGTCGATGCAGGCCGACCTGCGCACGGTGCGCGGGCGCCTTCGCGGCGACGAGGCCTTCGGTTTCGACCGCAGCAACAACAAATACCTGACGATCGGCTTCAACTACGCCTTCAACAAACCGGTTCCGCCGGCCCCGCCACCAGCGCTGACGCCGCCGCCAGCACCCACGCCGCCGCCGGAACCGGTCGCACCGCCGCCGCCGCCGCCGCCGCCGGCCCGCTTCGAAAAAGTCACGCTGGCGACCACCGAGTTGTTCGCCTTTAATAGCGCAACCCTCAACGTGACCCAGACCCGCCTGGACGAGATCGCCGCCGCGCTGTTAGCCGACCCGAGCATCACCGACGTCGACATCACCGGCTACGCCGACCGGCTGGGATCGGAGAAATACAACCTCAAATTATCGGAGCGGCGCGCCAACGCGGTGCGCGACTACCTGGTCGCCAAGGGCATCGACGGCGCGCGCCTGAAAGCCTACGGCAAGGGCGAGGCCAATCCGGTGGTAAGCTGCAACGACAAGCGGCGCGCCGACTTGATCAAGTGCCTGGAGCCGAACCGGCGCGTGGAAGTCGAGCAAATCACCATAGAACGACGCGTTCAATAAGAAGGCTAAGGCCTGTTTTGCGGGGGCGCAGGCTCCCCGCGCGAATTTAAGGAAAGTAACAATAATGGAAATTAAGGAATGGGCGCCCTACTCCAAACAACTGGTCAATGTGATGCGCTGCGCGGTCACCGAATGGTTCGCGCACCGCGCCGCCAGCAAGGGCGCGGCACTGGCGTTCTACACCCTGTTTTCGATGGCGCCGATCCTGGTGCTCGTCATTGCCATCGCCGGCTTTTTCTACGGCGCCGAAGCGGCCCAGGGCCAGCTGATTAACGAACTGCGCGGACTGGTCGGCAAGCAGGGCGCGGAAGCGATCCAGCTGATCCTGGCCGGCGCGCAAAACAAGGAAAGCGGCATCTGGGCGACCGTCATCGCCACCGGCCTGCTGCTGTTCGGCGCCACCACCGTGTTTTCCGAACTCAAGGACAGCCTGGACGAGATCTGGGCAGTGCCGGCCTCGACCGATGCGACCTGGTGGGACATCCTGCGCACGCGCCTGCTGTCGTTCGGGCTGATCCTGGTGCTGGGCTTTTTGCTGATGGTGTCGCTGGTGGTCAGCGCCGCGCTGGCCGTGCTGGAAAAATACATGAACGGATTGTGGAAAGATGCCGCGGTGTTGCTGTCGTGGGTATCGTGGGCGATCAGTTTCCTGGTCATTGCCACCCTGTTCGGCGTGATCTACAAAATGCTTCCGCGCATCAAGCTCTCATGGCGCGACGTGACCATTGGCGCGCTGGGCACGGCGGCCTTGTTCAGCCTGGGGAAGTTTGTAATAGGGCTGTATATCGGCAACAGCGGCGTGGCCAACAGTTTCGGCGCGGCCGGCTCGATGATCGCGCTGCTGCTGTGGGTGTATTACTCGGCGCAGATTTTCTTTTTGGGAGCGGAGTTTGCGCGCCAATATGCGCTGCAACTGGGCAGTTTGAAGCACAAGCCCGATGAAATCACCGGTGGCGGGCAGGCCTCGGCGGCGAAGGTGACGCGGATTCGCTGAGTTCAATATTGGCTGCCGCTAGCGGGGAGCTCGCGGTGAAAATGCACTTGCCGCCGACTGCACGTCGGCGGCCACACAGTCGTCCGCGACATCGATACGCTCTGCCAGCTCAATGATTGCGACGGGCAACGCCAGCAGCGAGGCGCACATGCCTGGCCTCAATTCGGATGACGTCGCCCGATTGCATGGCAATCTCAAACTGGCCTGCTTGCGAGGAGCCGCCAATCAGTCATCGTGCAGTGGGAGGCCGCTCGACACATGGGTCTCGATCCTCAGCACCACATCACGGTCCCGAAAGTGCGGCGGCAAGCCGGCGTCGCCATACGTGTAACACTCCAGCGTCAGCGAATGATTTTCTACAAAGGCGATAAAGCCACACACAATGCCGTCCACCTCGCCAATGACCAATGGATCGCCGAGTACTGCGCGAGCCAGGGGCAGGCTGGAAGAATCAAAGCTCAGAAAATATCCGACACCTGTGTACTCAACCTCGATAGTGCTTGCGGACCGGGCAAGCAGCGGAAGCCTGTCACCGTAGGGGGTAGAGCTTCCTAACAAACCGAGCACGTCCAACTCAAATTGGCGTAATGTCATAATGTTTCTTCAAGCTAGTTCTGGTCAGCGAGCGACAAAGCCCGTTTACTCATAGCGCAAGGACTCCGCCGGATTGATCCGCGCCGCCCCATAACTCGGATACAAGGTCGCCACGAAGGCCAGCGCCACCGACACGCCGCCAATCATGACGATATCCTGCCATTGCGGGTCCGACGGCACCGAACTGAGGAAGTAAATCTCTTTCGACAGTAGCTTGCTGCCCAGCAGTTTCTCCACCACCGGCATGATCATATCGATATTCATGGCCAGCAGCACGCCCGCCGCCACCCCGGCCGCAGTCCCGATCACGCCGACCAGCGCGCCCTGCATCATGAATACCGCCATGATCGAACGCGGCGAGGCGCCCAGGGTGCGCAAGATCGCAATATCGGCCTGTTTGTCGTTGACCTTCATCACCAGGGTGGACACCAGATTGAACGCCGCCACCGCAATAATGAGCACCAGGATCAGGAACATCATGCGCTTTTGCGACTGCAGGGCCGCGAACCAGACCTCGTTCTGGCGCGTCCAGTCGCGGAACATCAGTTCCGGCGGCATGCTGCTGGACAATTGCTGCGCCACTTTCGGCGCCTGGTGCAGATCATGCAAACTCAGGCGCAGCCCGGACGGCAAGGGCAATTGCTCGACCGCGCGCGCGTCGTCGATATGCGCCAGCGCCACGCTGGAATCGTAATCGTTGTGCCCCACATTGAAGGTCCCGGTCACCGTGAAGACTTGCCGGCGCGGCGTCCAGGCGGTGGCCGCCCCACCCTGCGGCGCCACCAGCAGCGACAATTTGTCGCCCACTTTCACGCCCAGCTTGCTGGCCAGTTCGTAGCCGAGCACGATATTGAAGCGGCCCGGCTGCAAATCTTCGAGCTTGCCGTCCTTGACGCGATCGGCGATGCTCGACACGGTCTTTTCGGCCGCCGGCAAGATGCCTTGCACCGCCACCGGGCGCATGGTTTCGTCGTACAGCAGCATGCCCTGCAAGGTGACGAACGGCGCGCCGCCGGACACGGCCGGATTGCCGCGCGCCTGCGCCAGCGTTTGCTCCCAATTGCGCAAGCCGCCGCGCTCGTCGATGACTTCGATGTGCGGAATCATCGACAGCATGCGCGCCGCCACTTCCTTCTGGAAGCCGTTCATCACCGACAACACCACAATGAGCGCGGCCACCCCCAGCGCAATGCCGCTCACCGAAATGAGGGAAATGACCGACAGCATCGGATTGCGTTCGCTGCGACGTTGCGCGCTGGTGTAACGCAGGGCGATCTGTAATTCGTAAGGTAAATTGGCGAGCATGTATTCCTAGTATCCTTGTGCTTTCAGGCGGCCGATGTCGGCTTCGCCATCGTCTTGCAGGCGTTTCTTCTCATCGAGCTTGTCCATGCCGAGGCTGCGCGACATCGACAGCAGCAGGCTCTGTCCGTGGGCCGGATGTTGTGGCGAGAACTGGTAAACCGGGTCTTCGAAGGCCTTGGCCGGCGCCACGATGGTCCAGCCCATGTCCTTGAACATCCCGATCACGTCATCGAGAAACAGCGCGTTGAGCAAATTGTGGTGCAGCAAAATCACCTGGGCAATGTCGCGTCCCTGCAGCCGCTGCGACAAGGCGCGGTAGGCCAGCGCGCGCTCGCGCACATGCGCCAGGTAGGCTTTTTTCAAGGGCGCCAGGTCGGCCTGGCTGTTCTTGTCCAAGGTCTCGGCCAGATGTTCATCGAGGCGCCAGTCGCTCGTGTCGAGGCTGACATACGCATTGCGATAGCCCTGCGCGGCGAGAAAGTCGCGCATGCCCGCGCGTTTGTCGGGCGTGCTGCCTTCGCGCAGGTAGGTGTAGCGGAACCACTTCTGGTAACCGGGCAAGGTGGCGATGATCTTGTCGCAGTCCAGCACTTCACGCTGGTATTGCGCCAGGCTGACCTTGGCGTTATCGAGATCCGGATGGGTCATCGTATGGTTGCCAATGGCGTGCCCGGCCTCGCCCCAGGCGCGCGCCAGCGCATAGCCGGCCGGCTTGTCGGCGCCATTGCCGGCGGTAACGAACAGCGCGGCCTTGACCTGATGCCTGGCCAGCGCGGCGAGCATGGCGTCGTTGCGTTGCTGGGGCGTCAGGCGTGGCGTGGCGTCCAGCGAGGGACCGTCGTCGAAGGTGAACGCGACCGATTGCGCGCAGGCGGCGCCGGCGAACACGCCGCAATAGAGCACGGCGCAAGCGGCCCGGGCCACGCTGAGCGCAAGATTTTTTAACTGGAGCATGAACAAAGCGCGCTTATGAATTGACGATCTGCAAGCCTAACATACGGCGGCGCGGGCGCAAAGGCATGCAGCCCGCCGCCGCCGGCTTACTCGCCCAGCAGCTCGGCCAATACTTCCATGCCTTCGACCCGTTCGGCCACGACCTTGATCATCACGACCACCGGCACGCCGAGCAGCAAGCCCCACATGCCCCACAGCCAGCCCCAGAACAACAGGCTGACGAACACGGCGGCCGGGTTCATCTTGGCGATCTTGCCGGTCATCCAGGTCGCAATGACGGTGCCGACCAGGGTGGCGATGGCGAGCGAGGCGCCGGCCACCAGCAGGGTCATTTCCAGCGATTCGAATTGCATGAAGGCAACCAGAGCGGTCAGCGCGGTGATCAACAGCGGGCCGAAGTACGGCATGATGTGCATCAGGCCGGCAAAAATCGCCCAGGCGCCCGCATTTTCTAGGCCGATGGCGCTCAGGGCGACCCACATCAGCAGCGCCAGCAAGGTATTGGTGACCAGCAGCATGAACATATAGTTCTGGATCGAGGAATTGATGTCGTCCAGGATATGCACGGTCACCTTCTTGCGGCTCAGCGATGGCCCGGTCAATTTGACCAGCTTGCGCTTGAAGGTGTCTCCCGCAAGAAGCAAAAAGAACACCAGGAACACCACCATCGTCGCTTGCGTGACGAAACCGATGAATCCCATCGAGCCGGCCAGCACCCAGTCCATGATCTTGAAACTGCCGCCGGCGGCGGCCGCGGCCGGCATTGCCTTGCGCGCCGCCGACTTTTGCCCGCCCACGCTGGAGGTGGCTTGCTCGATCTGGGAGGCGGCGGCCTGCATCTGCTGGATCGTGCTCGGCTGTCCACCGCTGGCGCGGGTCAGGATGCGCGTGACCTTCTGCGTAATGGTCGGCAATTCGTCGATGATGTTGAAAAACTCGCCCTGCACCCGGTTCAGCACCCCGCCCATCAGCACCAGGATGACGACCGTGACGATGGTGGCGCCGAAGGCGCGCTTGACGTGCATGCGCCGTTCGAGAAACAGGACCAGCGGGTTGAGCGTGTAGGCGATAAAGATCCCGAGCAAGAGCGGGACCAGGAATTTTTGCGCCCACTGCAACGCGTAGACAAAGGCAATCGTCGCGATGATGCCCAGCGCCAGCCCGCGCGCATTGACATGGATCGGGATGCGCAGCGCGTGCGCAGCGGTGGCAGTGAGTGGATCGTGATGCTCCGCGCCGGCATCGGCGGGGCTTGCCTTGACGGCGACGCTCTCGGTGGCCGGAGCGGGGTTTTCATTGGCGGGTGCCGGAATCGGATCTGCAAGCTGCATAAAATCTTCACATTATAGAGCCGGCGCCGCAGGCCGGCCACTGCGGGCCGGCCTGAAGAGCTCAGCTTACTTCACACGTACGTCGTTCTTGACCGATACTACACCCTTCACGCCGCGTGCCACATCGGCCGCTTTGGTGGCATCAGCCGGGTCGGCCACGAAGCCGGACAACTGCACGTCGCCCTTGAAGGTTTCGACATTGATTTCCGACGCTTTGAGGGTAGGCTCGTTGAAAATCGATGCTTTGACTTTCGCGGTGATCACGGTGTCATCGATAAACTCGCCGGTGCCTTCTTTGGTGGCGGTCGAAGCGCAACCAGCCATGGTGGCGACGAGGGTGGCGGCAAACAGCATGGTCGACAGACGTTTTGCGATTTTCATAGTGGACTCCTTAGTGGGTGGTTCAAAAAAGTGCTCGATATGAGCTGTTGCAGCATAGCTTGCTTGTTACTTATTTACCATACTGCGATTTCGCGGTTGAGACACAGGTGTCCTTGACCGCACCGGCAAACGCATCGCACTTTTCAAGCGCGACTTTGTACTCGGCCGTTCGTTTGTCGTCACGCGCATCGGTGCGCGCTTCGATCGCTTTCTTGTCGGCCCTGGCGTCGGCCTGGGCCGCGATCAGGGTCGATTTTGCCTGCTGCACGCAGACATCCTTGTCGTTGCCGGTCAGCGCACGGCACTTGACCTTGTCGAGGTCATAGTTGGCCGAGGCGATCGTCAGGCGCGACTGGGTGTAGGCCTTGAGCGTGTTCTTGTAGTTGGCGTCCGCTTCTTCCACGGCGCGCACGCGCGCCGCCTTGGCTTCTTCCACGCAGACATCCTTGGGGTTACCGGTGATCACGTCGCAGCGCGCACGGGCCGCCTTGTAGTTGGCGGTGGCGGCCTCCTTGGCCTGGCTGTACGCCGCCTTCGCTTCCGGCGTGGCCGCGCCGGCGGACAGGGCGGCCGACATCAGGAAAGCGCCGATCAAGGCGGGGGTGACTGCTCGTTTCATCTTGCTTTTCTCCGGTGACAATACATCGCTGCTTACCGTTGTACGGGATGTGCCGCCGCCCATCTGTTCGCTGGCGAACACAGCGTGATTAGTGGCAAAAACCCAACAGTTTGAGCCAAACTCAACTGGATCGACCTGAGTGCGGCAGCGCACAGACCCCATGCGGTGCGCTGATTATGCTGGCTTCACACTTTGTCAGGAGAACAACATGAAATCGACTCAGACTATCGCAGCAATCGTCATTGCCACCACTGCCATGCTCAGCGGCTGCGCCAGCACCTCGCCCCAGCCATACAACAACGGCGCTTACGACAATGCCGCCTCGTCCTCGGCTGGCTACGGCACCATCGAATCGATCCAGGTCACCCGCAATGAGGGCCACACCAACGGCACCGGCGCCGTGGTCGGCGGCATCGTCGGCGCGCTGGTCGGCAACCAGGTCGGCAGCGGCAGCGGCCGTACCGCGGCCACCGTCGCCGGCGCTGTCGGCGGCGCCGTGGTCGGCAACAAGGTCGAAGCGAACCGCAATCAAGGCAATGGCCAGGAGATGTACCAGATCAACGTTCGCCTGCAAAACGGCGAAACCCGCACCGTTGTGCAGGACAGCGTGTATGACCTGCGCGTGGGCAACCGCGTGCGCCTGGTCGACGGCCGCGTCTACCGTTACTGATTTTTCGCACTACCCATTTACTTACAATAACTCCCGACCTGTGTAAACAGCTCGACCACCTTTAAGGAGCCCACCATGGGTACCATTCTTCTCGTTATCCTCATTCTTGCGCTGATCGGCGTTCTTCCTACCTGGAACCACAGCCGCAGCTGGGGATACGGCCCAACCGGCATCACCGGCCTGATCGTGGTGGTGCTGATTGTGCTGCTCGTCACCGGGCGCCTGTAAGACAGTCGAGAACCGGCGCCGCGTGCGCCGGTTTTTTTGCCCCACCATACACAACCAACAAGGAGCTGCCATGCGCAAGCCCGACGACAATACGATGCCATGCGCATCGCCACGCACCACCGCCCCACTGGGCAGCGTGCTGCGCGCCACCGTGGCCGCCGCCTGCCTGCTGGGAATGGGCTTTGCCAACGCCCAGCTGCCCCAGACCTCGACCGACCAGAATGTGCCGGCCGCCACCGCGCGCCAGCAAGCGGCCGAAATCGCCCGTGGCGACCCGGCGCGCTGGTCGCGCGAAGACGTCACGCCCGACGCGCGCCTGCGTACCTTGCGCAAGGAAATGGGCGCGGCCCTGCAGGAAGCGAAGGGCGCATGCCGGGCCTTGCCGGCGTCCGAGCGCAGCGCTTGCAATAAAGAAGCGCAAGCGAACTACCAGAAAGACATGGCCGGCGCGCGCGCCCAGGCTGCCGCTGGCGGCTGATCCGACCCGCGCCGGCGCGCCGACGAGCGGCGCTGCCGGCAGCGCCGATTACGCCGCCGCGACCCAGTCATCCTGCTCCGGCGGCAGTTCATGCACCACCACGGCCGTTTCTTCGGCCACCATCACCAGCCAGCCCGCGTGCCTGAGCGCGCGCAGCGCATCGCGGTAGCCCTGCTCCCAGCGCCACTCGATCGATCCCTTTGAAAAATTGACGTCCTTCGACGCCATGTGCCAGTCGCGCCCGGCGTAGGGAATGCGCACGATGTGCAAGGTGGCGTCGCAACCGAGCGCTTCGAGTTCGCGCCGGTCGTCCTCGGTGCGCTCGGACTCGGGCATGCGCGCATACATCTGGCGCAGCTTGTGTTGCAGCGCATGGGTGGTGCTGTAGTCGTCGATATGGCGTTTCGAGCGCGAGGCGAATGTCACGTCTTTCTGCCGCGTACTGACTTCATCCATCGTCACTGGTTCCTCGCCCTCCGCGCTCCACAAGTCGACCATGAAGCAGATGGTGTCGCCACCGGGCAGCTCGCGCAGCACCGATTCGAGCGGGGTGTTCGAGTACAGACCGCCATCCCAGTACAGTTCGCCGTCGATGCGGACCGGGGCAAAGGCCGGCGGCAGGCTGCCGCTGGCGCGCACATGGTCGGCGCACAGCTGCCCGCCCTGGCTGTCGAAGTGCGCCAGTTCGCCGGTGCGCACATTGACGGCGTTGACCGTCAGGCGCATGCCGCCCTCTTCGTTCAGATAATCGAAGTCGACCAGTTCGCGCAGCGTGTCGCGCAGCGGCGTGGTGTCGTAGAACGAGGCTTCTTCGGGGGCCACCGTCATCCCGAACGGAAAGCCGCTGAACAAGCGCGGCGTGAAAAAGCCCGGTACCCCGCGCATGACGGTGTCAAACGTGTTGAGCCAGATATTCGAGCGCCGCTGGCGGTCGTCGACCCGGGTCATGTCCAGGGTGTCGGGATGCGAGACGCGGTCCCAGAAGGCCTTGATCTTTTCCAGCCGTACCGATTGTTCATTGCCGGCGATCAGCGCCGCATTGATGGCGCCGATCGAGGTGCCAACGATCCAGTCCGGCACCAGATTGTGCTCGTGCAGGGCCTGGTACACCCCGGCCTGGTAGGCGCCCAGGGCACCGCCGCCTTGCAGGACGAGCACGATACGCAGCTTGTCGGGATTGAGTTTGTTTATGTCAGTCATAAGAGGGCCGGGATGAAGTCGAGATGAAGAGTGCGGAAGTGAAAAATGCACAAGCGAAAAATGGACAAACGAGTATAGATGAAAACGATGTCAACAAAAAAAGACGGCGCCGAATCCGAAGATTGCGACGCCGCTCAAGCCCCACCATATTTTTCCGTTCTTATTGCAAGGCCGGGTTAGCTTGCCCGGCATGGTCGCCAAGCAGTTCAGCGGCATGCTTCACATGTGTTGCGTCACATGCGCTGCGCTACAACCGTCACATGCGCTGCGTTACAACGCCTGCGCCTGCCCCGTGCGGCGCTGCTGCAAGTACCACGCCACGCCGCCCAGCACGGCCGCCACGCCGAGCGCGGGCTTGATCAGCCGGCGCTGCGTGATGAAGCCGATGATGGTCGCGGCGTACGGCATGATCGACCCGACACTGATGCCGGTCGGATGCAGCACGCTGTCGATCCGCGAACGGACCGCCCAGGTCGCATGGTCGAGTGCCGAGTGAAACAGCACGTCGGGGCGCGCATCGTGTTTGATCCGGGCCTTGGCATGGGCGATGCCGACGCGGTAGAAATCGCCCTGGCGCAGCAAGCGCGCCTTGCGTTCGGCGATCGAATCGGCCTTGTCGCCACCCGTGCCCGGCCTCTTTTCGAGCCCGATAATGTTATCCATTGTCATCCTCCCGTCTGAATGGCCGCTTAAAGCAGCATGTCGCGATCGTTCTTCAGTTCGTTCATGGTCTCGGGGAAAGCCAGCTTGCCCTCTTTGAGCATGGCCTTGGCCTTGAGCACGAGGCCGATCGTCACGGCGATAAACACGGCAAACATCAGCAAGAGGATTTTCCAGCCCATGCTTTCCCAGGCGAGCGCAACAATTGTCGCGGTGCCGTAGGCCAACGCAAACATGGCGCACAGGACGGCCAGCGAAAAAATCACCAGCAATTCAAGCACATGATTGCGCACTTCGGACAACTCGAGTGCCGCCAGTTCCACGCGCGACACCACGAGTCCGAAGACATTTTTTGCCAGCCCTGTCAGGCCGCCCATCAGGCCGGGGCCATGTACTGCTGCTGTTGTTTTGTCCATGGCTTCTCCCGGCTTGGATTATTTACGGCCCAGGATCACACCGACCAACAAGCCGACGCTGGCAGCGGCGGCGATGGTGCGCCATGGGTTGTCCTTAACATAGACATCGGCGGTGTGCGCCAGTTCCTTACCTTTGACGATTGCTTGACCTTGCACTTGCGATGCCTTGCCCAGCGCCACGTCCAGCATTTCCATGCCACGTGCGCGCATGTCTTCGGCTTTCTCGCCGGTCAGCGAAGCGGCTGCCGACAGCAGGGTCTGGGCATCCTTGACCAGGGTTTTGACGTCGGTTTGCACGGCGTTCACATTGCCGTTCAGGTTTGAAGTGCCGTTCGTGCGGGTGTTGGTATCTAACATGATGAACTCCAGTGGTGGGTTGAAATAAGTCTGTAAAGTGTTACCGTTTTTGCTTTTAGGCTCTTAATGAGCCAGCAGATCACGCATGTCGTCCGCGTGCTCTTCTTCGACCGCCATGATGCTGATCAACAGATGCTTGGTGGTCGGGTCCTTGTCGCCAATGGCGGCAATCATTTGACGGTACGACTCGATCGCCACGCGCTCGGCGATCAGGTTGGAACGGATCATCGCTTGCACGTCGTCCGAATCGTCGTACTCGGCGTGGCTGCGCGCGGTCAGGGTGGCCGGATTGAAATTCGGCGAACCGTTCAGCTGGACGATGCGCTCGGCCAGCGAGTCGGCGTGTTCCTGCTCCTGCTGCGCGTGTTCCAGGAATTCGGCCTTGATCGGGCCGTTGCCCACGCCGCTGACGGTGTAGTAGTGGCGCTTGTAGCGCAGCACGCACACCAGTTCGGTAGCAAGCGCGTCGTTCAGCATGTTGATGACCGCTTCACGATCGGCTGCGTAGCCGTCCGTGACGGCGCCGTCGTCGAGATTGGCGGCTGCCTGGCGAATGGCTTTCACGTCGAATCCGTGCGCCAGTGGCTTGGTATTGTCTTCCATGATGATTCCTTTTGCTTGTAAATTACGACTTCAATTTGTTCGGTATTAACGACGCGGAGCGATCGCGGCGCCTTCGTTCGACAGAACGATTTCCACGCGGCGGTTCATCTGGCGGTTGCCGGCCGAATCGTTGGCGGCGACCGGGAAGGCTTCGCCATAGGCGCGCATCGCGACGCGGTCACGGGCAACGCCCATCTCGACCAGGGCGGCGCGCACGGCGGCGGCGCGTTTTTCAGACAACTGCTGGTTATGCGCGCTGCTGCCGGTACTGTCGGTAAACCCTTCGACCAGCACGCTGCGGTTCGGGTTCTGTGCCAGTGCATCGGCCAGTTTGCGCAAGGTAGCCTGGCCGTTGGCGGTCAGGTTGGCCTGGTCCACGCCGAACAGCACGTCGCCGATCGTGATGACCAGGCCGCGTTCGGTTTTCTTCGCTTGCAGGTCCGTCATCAGCGCTTCGAGCTGGGCGGCGCGAGCCTGGGCTTCGCGGGTCTGGGCTTCAGCGGCGGCGACCTGGCCTTGGGCGGCGGCAGCCTGGTTCTGGGCGGCGGCGGCATCGGCCGATGCGGCGGCGGCGGCGGCCTTGGCGGCGGCGGCATCCATCTTGGCGCGGTCGGCTTCGACGGTGCGCGCTTCGAGGCGCACGGCGTCGCGTTCTTTGCCGGAAGCGGCGATATCGGCTTCAGCCTGCTTCTGCTTGGCTATTTCTTGTGCGGTGGCGATTTTTTGCTTGGCCAGGTAGGCCAGCTTGTCGATCTGCTCCAGGCTATCCTTGCGGGCGGCGGCGGCGTTGGCTTGATCCAGCGCTTCGCTCGCTTGCTTGAATTCCAGTGGGGCGAAGGTCGACACGCGCGAATTGTTGTTGGCGGCGACGAAATCGCCACGGGCCTGGTCCAGCAATGGCGTAGTGGTCGGTACGCTGCTGCAAGCACCCAGTGTGAAGACGGCGGCGAGGATGGCGGATTTGATCAGGGTATGTTTCATGGAAGTGTTCCTTTTGTTGTCATGGCGCCATATGGCGCGGAATTCAATCGTTTTCTTGTGCTCTGGGTACTGCTGTGCGCGGACCGCTCGGCCTGCGCTGCCGCTGTGAGGGCGCGCGGCGCTGTCTGTTTTTCAGACGTGTTTTTGTTTTTATTGTTGTGGCTTGTTGGCGCGGTCGACTTCTTCGCGCAGCACGCGCAGGTCATCCTGGAGTGCGTTGGCGGCGGTGGTCGCCTTGGCCGAATTGGCTTTGCTCTGGGCCAGCTTGGCGTCGGCCTGGGCTTGGGTAGCCAGTTCGCGCGCCAGTTTGTAATCCTTGGCGGCCAGGGCCTGGTTCGCTTGCATCATCTTGCTGCGGGCAGCGTTGATTTCGGCCGGAGCCAGATCGGCGGCGCCGGCGCTCACGGCGTTTTCGACCGCATTCTTCGATACGGCAACATCAGCGGTGGCCGGTGCTTTTTGCGAACTGGCGCAAGCGACCAGTGTCATAACCAGTGCGGCGCAAAGTACTTTACTGACTTGATTCTTGATTTGTGCATTCATCGTGTTTCTCCATGAGGTGTAGTGATGTCGTGATAACGTTATAAGCTGATTTATTGGCAAGTTCGGTTCGCTGCCGCACATAGCAAATGTTTTACGTGCAAGGGGGCTGGCGACCGTGCGCTAACGTACACAAGTGCGCCACCCTTATCGCTTAAAGTGACCCTGTTACCACAATAAGGATAATCATGAGTCAAGCCGCCCCGGTCCCGTCCGCCCCCCGCCCACCGCTCGCGCGCCGCACCAACATTATTCTCGCCATCGCGGCCGTGCTGGTCGCCATTGCGCTCATCGCGCTCGCCATCTTGCTCACCTACGACTGGAACAAGGCCCGTCCCTGGCTCAACGCCAAGGCCAGCGAAGCGATCGAGCGCCCGTTCGAAGTCAAGGGCGACCTCAAGCTAAGCTGGGAAAAGCCGGCCGCCGTCATGGCCGAGCGCGACCGCACCTGGCGCGACGCGGTGCCCTGGCCGCACCTGGTCGCCAACGATGTGCACGTCGGCCAGCCGGCGGGGATGGGGACGGGCGCCATGGCCTCCGTCAAGCAATTCTCGTTTTCGCTCAACCCCTTCGCCCTGCTCCACAAAACCATCGCCATTCCCGTGCTGCGCTTCGATGCGCCGGCCGTCGACCTGCGTCGCGACAAGGAGGGCAAGAACAACTGGACCTTCCCCAATGACGACCAGCCGGCGCGCTGGAAGCTCGACCTGGAACGCGTGGTCTTCACCAAGGGCGTGGTCAAGTTCAATGACGCGGTCGAAAACATCGACCTGACCGCCGACGTCGACACCGTCAACGCCGACCCCGCCTACGGCATCAGCTGGAAGCTGCGCGGCACCTATAACAACGGCCCCGTCACCGGCGGCGGCAAGGCCGGCGCGGTGCTCTCGCTCAAGCAGCAAACCACGCCCTACCCGATCCAGGCCGATCTGCGCGTCGGCAAGACTCACATCGAAGTCGAAGGCACGGTCACCAAGCCGACCAAGCTGGCCGCGCTCGACCTGCGCCTGAAACTCTCCGGCGCCAGCATGGCGCGCTTGTATACGCTGACCGGGGTACTGCTGCCGGAAACGCCGGCCTTTCGCACCGAGGGCCGCCTGACCGGCGAGCTGGGCGAAACAAGCAGCCGCTGGGTCTACGACAAATTTACCGGCAAGGTTGGCTCGAGCGACATCGCCGGCCACCT
Source organism: Massilia sp. CCM 8734 (assembly GCF_011682155.1). NCBI lineage: Bacteria > Pseudomonadati > Pseudomonadota > Betaproteobacteria > Burkholderiales > Oxalobacteraceae > Massilia > Massilia sp. CCM 8734. Next base: position 54,978 of record NZ_WHJI01000037.1, on the reverse strand, counting down.
CGAATACCGGACCGGCAAGCCACGCGGCAAACTGAGCGGCACTGTGGCGTCCAAGCTGCTGCAGTTCGCCGACCTGGGGCCGCTGGTGGGCGCCGATTCGAACGCCAGCAAAGAGGCGCGCGGGGTCGAGGCGGTGCAGCCGACCGGCAAGGTGTTGCCGGTCGAAGCGTTCCGTACCGAGCGCTGGACCGCGATCGACGCCGACGTGCGCTACGCGGCCGATCGCATCGTGCGCGAAAAACAGCTGCCGATCAGCAAAATGACCACCCACCTGATCCTCCAGGAGGGCGTGCTCACCCTGGCGCCGCTGAATTTCCAGATGGCCGGCGGCAACGTCACCTCCACCATCAAGCTTGACGGCAGCGGCAAGGGCAAGCAAGCCATCAAGGCTACCGCCAATGTCAGCGCGCGCCACATCAAGATCAAGGAACTGTTCCCTTCGATTGCCGAAATGAAGGCCACGGTCGGCCAGATCAACGGCGACGCGCAACTCTCCAGCACCGGCAATTCGGTGGCCTCGCTGCTGGCGGCCTCGAACGGCGAGATCAAGGCGCTGATCGACGAAGGCACGGTCAGCAAGATGCTGCTCGAACAGATGGGCCTCAATATCGGCAATATCGTGCTGACCAAGCTGTTCGGCGACAAGCAGGTCAAGCTCAATTGCATGGCGAGCGACTTCCAGGTCACCAACGGCCTGATGCAGACGCGCACCTTCGTGGTCGATACCGAAGAGGCGGCCATCACCGGTGACGGCACCATCAACCTGGCCAACGAACAGATGGACCTGACCCTCGATCCGAAGACCAAGGGCTTGCGCATTTTTTCGCTGCGCTCGCCCCTGCACTTGCGCGGCAGCTTTTCCAAGCCCGAGGTGAGCGTCGACAAGGGCGTGCTGGCCCTGAAGGCGGGCGGCGCGGTGGCGCTGGGCCTGGTGGCGGCGCCGGCAGCCCTGCTGCCCCTGGTCAATACCGGTCCGGGCCAGGAAAGCGGCTGCGGGCGCTTGCTGGCCGAGGCGCGCGAAAAGCCGGTGGCGCCGCCGCCCGGCCAGGGCGCGGCCAAGAGCAATAGCAAGGGTAACGCCAGCGCCCAAAACGTGCGCCCGCGGCGCTGAGTGTAAAAAATTGCGCTTTGTCACTTATGTGCGTTGCCGAACAGACCATGGGCCCGGCAAGCCCTAATCTAGACACATCGGTTGGGCGATATGCACCGCCGAACGCATAACAATATAGACCACCACCATAGAGGAATACACCATGAAAAACCTGAAAATCGTATCGACCCTGATCGCCGCCCTGATGCTGACCACCGTTGTTGGCTGCGCGTCGACCGACAAAAAAGAAAGCGTGGGCGAATACGTTGACGACAGCGTGATCACCACCAGCGTCAAAGCGGCCATCGTCAATGAGCCAACCCTGAAAGTTGCGGAAATCAACGTTGAAACCTTCAAAGGCGTTGTTCAGCTGAGCGGCTTCGTCGCCGCCCATGACAGCATCGCTACCGCCGGCAAAGTTGCCCGCAACGTCAAAGGTGTCAAGCAGGTGAAAAACGACATCCGCATGAAATAAGCTTTACCCATAAAGAGGCATCATCATGAAAACAATCAAGCAACTGGTAATGAGCGCGACACTGGTCACCGTGGCGCTCGGTTTGGGTGGCTGCGCAGGCATGTCGGCCCAGGATAAAAACACGGCCATCGGCGCCGGTGCCGGCGCAGTTGTCGGTGGCGTACTGACCGGCGGCAGCGCTGTCGGTACCGTTGGCGGCGCAGCCGTCGGCGGCGTCATCGGCAATCAGGTCAAGCCACCGAAATGATCCGGCTTGCCTGATTGATGAAAAAACCCCGCCAGCGGCCCCGCTCGCGGGGTTTTTTTACGTCTGCTCCGCGTGCGGGAAGCCCGAATCAGCACGCCTTGGCCCGCCTCGACGTCGAGCGCAGGCTCAGCGTCGGCGCGTCGGGAATGCCTTTCGGGCCGCGTACCTCGAGCATGTTGTCAATCAGGGATGCTCAACGCGACATCCTGATCGGGCCATGAGGACGAGCGCGAGCGCGATGATCACTTGTTTTGCGGAGAGAAACGGTCAGGGATAAGGCCGGAGGCGGTGCGCATCCGTAGCGAAAAAGACGAAGAATGCGCGAATACGTTCCCTGGACAGCGCCGCGTCCCGCAGGCCGGCGCTGCCCGCAGGCTCACACGAAGGCTGTCGACAGCGCGCTGGCGCCCGCTTCCTTGACGATCTCGTAGCATTTGCAGGAGGCCGCGGCCAAGCCCTGCACGTCGAGGATCTCGATATTGCCACGGCTGTAGATGATCAGCCCCTGCTGCTGCAGGGCGCTGGCGGCCTTGGTCACGCCGACCCGGCGCACGCCCAGTGCATGTGCCAGGAATTCATGGGTCAGGTGAAATTTGTCGGACTTGAGGCGGTCGCGCGTGATGAGCAGCGAGCGCGCCAGGCGTGCTTCGAGCACGTGGAAGCGGCTGCACACGGCGATCTGGATCGCCTGCGCCAGCAAGGTATCGGTATACCGGTACAGCACCCGCTGCAAGGACGGATTGCGCGCGAACTCGGTGCGGAACTTGGCGCTGTCCATGCGGCTCGCGCAACCGGCGCGCTGGACGATGGCGCGCGTTTGCGCCGTGTCGTGCCCGAGCGCGACGGTGGCGCCGAGCATGCCTTCGCGCCCGACCAGGCCGACCTCGAGCGTCATGCGCCCTTCAGCCACGCCCAGCAGCGAAATCAGGCTGTCGTGGGGAAAATAGATATGGCGGATCGGCTCGGCCGGCTCGTACAGCACCTCGCCCACTTCCACCTGGACCGGTTCGAGCAAGGGCGACAGCCGCGCAAGGTCGCTGTGCGGCAGGGCGGCGAGCAACTGGTTGCCGGTCGGGTGGTCGAACTCAACGGCGGAAACGTGATTCATCGCTCCCTCCGAAGGGCGTTGCGCGTTGGCGGCCAAGAGACAAAACGGATAGCGATCATTAGATAGGTAAGGCCAGGTTGGTAGTACAAATACATTTACAAACAATTTCAATCAGCGTAACGGCAATAATAGGCAAAGTATGTACGGTGACGCACGGAAGGACCGCCCCATCCTCGGGAGAATGACATCCATCAACCCGACAGTGCAGCACCTCACATCATCAATAAGGAATCATCATGACGACGCCCTCCCCTCCCGCGCCCCGTAGCGCCCAGCATCCCCTGCTGATCGCCGCCGCCGTCGCGGTGATCGTGTTTTGCGGAGCCGGCACCGTCGCCATCCTCGGCTGGATTCCGTCGTCCATCGGGGGCACGCCCGCCAAAACCGAACTGAGCGAAATCGACCGCGCGGTGCTGGCCTCGACACTGCAAAGCGGCGCGGCGGCGACGGCGCCGCGTACCCTGGCCGCACTTGATGCGCCTGGGACCGGCGCCGAACGCGACACCGAACGCGACGCCGCGCGCTACCGCGCCGCGCAGCGCGCCGAGAACCAACGCCTGGACGACCTGCGTGCCGGGCGCGAGCGCGAAGAAAAGCGCGCCGCGCTGTATGACAACACGGCGGCGCCGGCGCGCGATGCGGCGCGCGATGCGACGCGCGATGCGACGCGCGAACCAGCGCCCGAGCACTGGTGCAATCATTGCGGCAACATCGAATCGGTACGCGAAATCACCCAGCGCGCACAAGGCAGCGGCCTGGGCGCGGCCGGCGGCGCCGTGCTCGGCGGCTTGCTCGGCAACCAGGTCGGCGGCGGCAATGGCCGCAAGCTGGCCACCGTCGCCGGTGCGGTCGGCGGCGCGGTGGTCGGCAACCAGGTCGAAGGCAATCTGAAAGCGACCCGCAGCTACGAAATCCGGGTGCGCCTCGACGATGGCGGCGCGCGCACTTTCCACCAGCAGAGCGCGGCCGGCTGGCGCACCGGCGACCGGGTCAAGGTGGTCAACGGGGCCTTGCGTCCGGTCGCCTGATCCGACCCGGCTGTACTAAAAAACAACGCCCCGTGGCTTCTGCCCGGGGCGTTTTTGTTTTCTTGTTTGCAATGTGCGGCAACGAACTGATCTGCTGATGAGCAAGCGCGAAAATAGCTTCACGCCTGTAGCAAAAGGCGCGGCAGTATCACCAGAGACGAAGGAATTATCATGAACCGCATGGTTTGGATCGGCATTTTAGCTTGGGGCATTATCGTGACGCTGTTTGGTTTCAGCGCTGCGGGACCTGTCGCGGCGGGCAGCAGCGCCACAATGCAGGCCCAGGACGTGGTGTTCCTGATTGCCGGCGGCCTGGTGGCCTGCCTGATCGGTCTCGTTGGCCTGGCGGGCGTATTGGGATGGTTGCCCGCCTTGCAAAACGAACAAAAAACATATTCTTAATGTACGCCAGCGTACGGAGCGGCATGCAAGAGTTCTGCATACTGCACTCACGACATACCAGTCGTCTATAAAAAACCCACCGAGGACAAAATCATGCTCTATACAATCGCCGTAGTACTTCTGATCCTGTGGCTGCTTGGCTTGGTCACTTCCTATACAATTGGCGGCTTCATCCACATTCTGCTGGTTGTCGCTGTTATCATGATCCTGGTTCGCCTCATCAGCGGCCGAGGTATCTAGCTGACGCATCATCCGGCCATCGACTGATGTCCGATCCGTTTCGCGGTCGTGCCAGGCGTAGCCTGGTGTGACAGCGAAACGGATTATTTACTTTTAGGAGCCACACTATGAAAAAGAACCTGACTAAATCCCTGCTCGGCATCACCGTCCTCGCCCTGATGGCGACCGGTTGCGCCGACATGTCCGCCACCCAGCGCGGTACGGCAACAGGCGCTGGTGTCGGCGCCGGCATTGGCGCCATCATTGGCGCCACCTCCGGCCACGGCGGACGTGCCGGCAAGGGCGCCCTGATCGGTGGCGCCGCGGGCGCGCTGATCGGCAATATCTGGTCGAACCGCATGGAACAGCAAAAGCAAGCCATGGAACAAGCCACGCGCGGCACCGGCATCCAGGTCAGCCAGACCCAGGATAACCGCCTGAAACTCGAAGTGCCTGCCGACGTGTCGTTCGACACCGGCCGCTCCGCGATCAAATCCAATTTCCGCCCTGTGCTCGAGCGTTTTGCCAGCACCTTGCAAGACAATCCGTCGACCACCGTGACCATCATCGGCCACACCGACAGCACCGGCAACGACTCGGTCAACCAGCCGCTGTCGGTCGACCGTGCCGCCCAGACCCGCGACTACCTCGCGGCGCGCGGCGTGTCGCCGAACCGCATCATGATCGACGGCCGTGGCGAGCGCGAGCCGGTCGCTTCGAACGACGACCCGTCCGGCCGCGCGCGCAACCGCCGCGTCGAGATCTACGTCGCCGAGCCGAACCGCCAGGGTTAAACTCCGCGCTGTAGGGTTGTAGAAAATTAAAAACGGCCAACGCTACAAGCGTTGGCCGTTTTTTTGTTCTGTACCAGTACGAAAAATGCCGCGCAACGACTCTCCCTGATCGGCTTTACCGTTCTGGTGATCGCGACATCATCGCGTGATCAGCGCTTCGCTCTTGGTAGAGTCAGGTTCCACTTTCGACGTTTTCGATTAGAATAAAATGGGAGTGGAAGGAGGCAGCTCATGAGTATCGCAATTAACAAACAAGTACATTCATCCGTCAACCAGCGCGAAGCCCTTACCGACATAGCGGAAGAACTAGTCTTGCGCATGCCCGCGCTCGCGCCGGAATCGACCATGACGGTTGTCAAGGCTTTGCACGATCTACTGAGTGGCAACGATGAGATATCTCGTGCCAGACGTTTAGCAATGCAGCGCTATCTTGCCGAAACAACTGAACGGCAAGACAGCAATTCACAGCTCACGGAAGCGATGTTGACGGTAGAGGCGGCCGCTGAATTAATGCGGAGCAACAAGCCTTATGTTGCCATGCTGATCGATCAGAAATTATTGACGGGAGCTTTAGTCACGGAAGCCGGCCAACGCTGCGTGCCGGAATCGTCAGTACGCGCCTGGATTGCGGATCGCGACGCCAAGGCCAGCCAAGCCGACTATCGCGCAGCGGCCGCCGAGGCAGGAATGTATGACATTCCCGAGGAGGTGTATATCGAAAGTAATTTTCATCGCCGCTCATGACATGGCGGACGAGCATCCACTGTCGCCAGACAGCCTGACACATGTGGTTTTGGATGCCAATGTTCTATTGCCACCCAGGCTAACGTAAGAGTGGCGAGGCCAGGCGGACGTTAATCTGCCTGCGCCACGTGCACGCCCACCCCCAGCGCCCGATAACGCGCCAGCAAAGCCACGTCGGCGCCGTACGCGACCACGATTGCCCCGATCTCATCGGCACCGACGATCCGGTAAGGCGACGTCGTCGCCAGCTTTTCCGGCGATGCCAGCACCACCGTGTGCGCCGCCGCCCGCCACATGGCGCGCTTGACGGCCGCTTCCTCGAAGTCGCCGGTCGACAATCCCGCCTCCGGATCGATGCTGCTCACTCCCATGAAGTACAGGTCGGCGCGCACCTGGGCGATCGCCTCCAGCGTGGCCGCGCCCACCCCCACCACCGAATGGCGGTACAGGCGCCCGCCCAGCATGATCACCTCGACCTGTGCGTGCCCCAGCAGCGCCAGCGCCACCGAGGGACTGTGGGTGACAACCGTGGCGCGCAAGTCCGGCGCGAGGCAGCGCACCAGGTGGCCCGAGGTGGTGCCGCCATCGACAAACAGCACCTGCCCCGGCGCGACCAGGGCGGCGGCGGCGCGCCCGATGGCCGCCTTGGCGTGCGCCGAGATCCGCTCGCGCGCGCCAAAGTCGGCCAGCGCCGGCGACGCCGGCAAGGCCGGCAGCGCGCCGCCGTGCACGCGCCGCAGCAAGCCGTCACGCGCCAGCTCGCGCAAGTCGCGCCGGATGGTGTCTTCCGACAAGCCCAACGCCTCGCTCACGGCCTTGGCGACCACTTGCCCGTCGCGCCGCAACAGGTCCATCAGGTAGTGCTTTCGCTGGGTCGTCAGCATCATTGCCTCTGCACGTATTTTCTTGACGTTGCACGATTTTGCACGATATTCTAAAAAACACCAAGCACAATCACAAAGGAACATCATGCATGAGCCGCGGGTACGCATCGACCGGGAAGAACTGCTGTCGGACAACTGGTACATCCTGAAACGCCTGACCTTCTCGCTGCGCCGGCGCGACGGCGCCTGGCAAAGCCAGACGCGCGAAGTCTACGACCGCGGCAACGGCGCCGTCATTCTGCCGTACAACCTGCGCCAGCGCACGGTGCTGCTCACGCGCCAGTTCCGGATTCCGGCTTTTGTGAACGGCCACGACGGCTTTCTGATCGAAGCGGCCGCCGGCCTGCTCGACCATGCCAGCCCGGAACAGCGCATCCGCGCGGAAGCCGAGGAAGAAACCGGCTACCGCATCGGGAACGTGACAAAGATCTACGACCTTTTCATGAGCCCCGGTTCGGTCACCGAACGCCTGCATTTCTTTGTCGGCGCCTACGAGTCCACCGACAAGGTGGGCGACGGCGGCGGACTGGCTGCCGAAGGCGAAGATATCGACGTGCTCGAACTCGGTTTCGAACAAGCGTTGGCGATGATGGCCAGCGGCGAGATCATGGATGGCAAAACGGTCCTGCTGTTGCAATATCTCCAGTTGCATCTGATGTCGGCGCAAAGCTAGCGCCAGATCAATACATCGGCGTGGGAGGCACGCGATAGTTGCACACATGAATGCGCATTCTTCCCTCCCAGACACCCATGCAGCGCGCCCGGATCAGCGCGCGCTGCTGTGGAACCCGGACGCCGCCGCCTGCTGGAGCCTGCTGTTCACGCCCCTGTTCGGCACCATCCTCCTGATCCGCAACTGGGAAGCGCTGGGCGAACCGAAGCGCGCCGTCCAGGCCTGCTGGTGGTTCGCCGCCTGTCTCGTGGCGTTCGTCCTCAATTTCTATATGTCCCTGCTGCGCGAAGCATCCTTGCCGCTGCAAACGGGTCTCATCATCCTGCTGCTGATCTGGTACATCGCCGTCGCCAGCCCGCAGGAGCGCTTCGTGCGCGAGCGCTTCGGCACCGACTATGCGCGCCATTCCTGGGCGATCGCGCTGCCTTGCGCCCTGGTCTTGCTGATCGCGTACTTACTCGGTTACAGGCATCTGCTGGCCGTGTTCCAACAGGTTCATTGAGCTGCGCTGCCGGCCTTGCAGCAGCGCAGTTGTTGTTTGCAGTCCCCACCCACTTTTCGCAGGTTGACCACTCGCACAGGAGCACGGTATGAGCACGGAGCGTTTTGCCCATTTTTTGGATTCTCTGCAATCCTGGAGCGCCGAAGCGCCAGCGCCGGCCCCTGCGCCGACCAGCGCCACCGGCCAGACCAACGCCAACCAGAGCGCGCGCGTCCGCCGTGTCAAGGGGCTGCTGGAAGCGGTCGGATCGGACTCGGCCTGGCGCGCGCGCGGGGACGTGCTGACCGGCAACGACAACCAGGCCGGCACCGCCGATGAGCTCGACGATGAACTTGACGACGCCCTCGACGACGAGGACGACGACGACTTCAACTGAGTTGCTCCCCAGCGCGCGTTTCACGCTACACTGGCGGCTTCTCACAGGAGCCGCCATGATCCCACGCCTTCGCCCTGCCGCCGCCGTGCTCGTTTGCGCCGCAGCCGCCTGCATCTCCCCCGCCCGTGCCCAGACCATGCAAGCGGGCCTGTGGGAAAACACCAGCAAAACCACCTCGCAAAACCCGCAGATCGCCCAGGCCATGGCCGAGATGCAAAAACAGCTCGCTTCCATGACACCGGAACAACGCGCGGCGATCGGACAAATGGGCGGCAAGGCGGGCGCGCCGCACTTCGCCATGAACCCCGACGGCAGCGTGACCATGAAGCTGTGCCTTACCCAGAAAATGATCGACGACGCGGGCGGCAACTTTCTCGGCCCGCAAGACGGCAATTGCAGCCACAAGAAAAGCCCGCTGGTCGGCGGAACGCAGCGCTTTTCCTTCACCTGCAACAAGCCGCCCGCCTCCGGCCAGGGCAAGATCACCTTCCAGGGCGGTACCAGCTATACCTCGACCATGACGATGTCCTCCAGCGCCACCGGCCAGGAAGACACCATGCTTCTGGAAGGCAAGGGAAAATGGCTGGGCGCCAACTGTGGCAACATCAAGCCGATCGATATCAAGCCGCCCGGCGCCCAATAAGCACAAGGCACGCTATTCATCCGGCAATGTTGAAACAACAACATCCAGTGCCCGTTTCACGCTAAACTAGCGGATTCACACTTGGAGTAACTATGAATCAACGTTTCCGCCTGACCACCCTCGCCCTCGTTTCCGCCGCAGCATTGGCAATCACGCCTGCATTCGCTCAGACCATGAAGCCAGGCCTGTGGGAAAGCACCAGCAAAACCACCTCGGCCGATCCGGAAACCAACAAGGCAATGGCTGAGTCGCTAAAGCAGATGGCCAAGATGCCGGCGGCCCAGCGCAAGGAAATGGAAAAGTCGATGAACCAGCCGGGCGGCCCGGTCATGACCATGAACGCCGACGGCAGCATCACCGTCAAGACCTGCATCAGCCAGAAACAGATCGACGCCGGTGCCAACATCGGCGTCGATGACGGCAACTGCAAATACAAGCAAGGCGCCAACGTGGGCGGCACCCAGACGTATTCGTACGCCTGCGCCACGCCGCCGTCCTCGGGTGAAGGCAAGACCGTGTACCAGGGTAACGATTACACCTCGACCGTGAAGATGAGCACCACCGCCAGCGGCAAGAAGGACGTCATGACGTCCGAGACCAAAGGCAAGTGGCTCGGCGCCGATTGCGGCGCCATCAAGCCGGTGGACATCAAGCCGACCCCGGCCAAGAAGTAAGTCTGGCCATGTGGGCGGCGCCAACGCGGCGCCCGCACCGGCGCGGCGTTTACGTCGCGCCGGTAAACGCCAGGTAGCGCTCGCGCGCCAGGGTTGCCACCGGCCCGATGGCAAGCGTGCGCTGCTCGTAGCGGATGCAGGGCGTGACCTTGCCGTAGTTACCGGTATTAAAGATTTCCAGCGCTGTCAGCAGCTCGTCCGGATGGACGCTGCGCTCCTCCACCGCCACACCGGCCTCGGCCAGCAAAGCAATCACCCGCGCCCGTGTAATACCCGCCAGGAACGTGCCATTCGGCACCGGCGTCACCACCTTGCCCTCCGGCGTGACCAGGAACAAATTCGAGGTCGCGAACTCGGCCACATTGCCATCGCTGTCGACCACCACCGCATTGTCGTAGCCGCGCGCAGTCGCTGCGCGAATCGCGCGCGTGGTGTTGGCGTACAGGGCCGAGGCCTTGGCGTCGGTCGGCGCCATGCTGGCGTCCGGCCGGCACAGGGTGGACAGGCAGGCCGAAAAACCGGTGAACGGCGGCATCGGCGCATCGAACAAGGTCAATGCGAAACCGCTCTTGTCGGGCACCGGCACCAGAAAGCCTTCCGCGCCGAACACCAGCGGGCGTACATACAATTCGGCGTCGGCCGGAAATTTGGCGACGCCCTCGCGCACCAGCGCTTCCATCTCATCGACCGTCAGCGGGCACTGCAAACCGAGCCGCTCGGCCGAGCGGATCACCCGTTCCAGGTGCGGGCGCAGGTCGGGCAAGCGGCCGCGGATGGCGCGCGCGCCGTCGAACACCGACGAGCCGAGCCAGACGCTGTGATCCATCGCGCCGAACAGCGGTACATTACCTTCGGCCCATTGTCCTTGGAAATACGTCAGATACATAATTGCTCCCTATTCATTGTTATACAGGCAGTTTAACCGAACTCGCCGGCCAGGTTTGGCCACGCCCACGGCCCGGTTAGAGGGCGAACTCCAATGCAGCTCAGCAATAATCGCTCCGTACCTGTTAGCATTGAAAATGCTGCAATCATATATTTAACTTAACGCACGTCCTTGGACGTCCCGGCTGATGCACCTCGCAACTGAAATTATTCCTCCCCGACAGCCAGGCCGCTGGTTCACCATTGGCGTCGTGATCGCCCTGCACGCGGCCCTGTTGCTGGCGTGGCGCCATACGCGCGAGAAAGCCCCGGCGCGCGACGAGGACAGCGGCCCGCGCATCCAGTGGATCGACACCATCGCCCCCCAGGCGGCCGGGCGGGCGCCGCAAACCCGCCCCGCGCCGCCCGCCAGCGCCAGTAGCGCACCGGTGCGCGACACGCGCCCGCGCCGCGCTACGCCGCTGGTGACATCGGCGCCGCCCGCCCCTGCCATCAGCGTCCCCGCCGCGCCCGCCAGCGAGGCGCCGGCCATGACCGTCGTGCCGCCCGATCCCTTCGCCGAAGCGGCCCCGTCCGCACCTGCCAGTGCCGCCGACGCCATCCGCAAGCGGGCGTTCGCCGACCTGGGCAAGATCGACAAGGACTTGCGCAAGGCATCGCTCAACAAGTTCGCCGCGCCTGACGATTCGCCACAGAAACGCCTGATCGCGGGCATCCAGTCGGCCCGGCGCAATCCCACCTTGTTCGAGAAAGCCGAGATCGAGGAAATTACCACCGGTAACGCCGATGCCGGCGGACGCAGATACAGGATCAAGACCGGGCTGGGCACCTTCTGCATGACGACGCCCAAGGTCAGCGATGAGAAGCGGGACTTGAAATATACCAACTGCCCCTGACTAAGTAAGCCAGCTGTCTACCGGTCTGTACGCTAGCGTACAAAGTTTCAGAGCAACACCACGTACACTACGTCTTTAGTATCTGTTGCTCCGGCTATATTTCATGCTTCCCACTTTAGAACGAATCGATCCCCATAGCGACCGCATTGACGTTCTGGTCGACCTGGTCGAAAAACTGCGCCCGCGCCGCCGCGCCGAGATCGCCAGCAGCACCGAGCGCGTGCGCACCCTGTGCCAGCTGCTCAAAGGCAATCCAGAGCAAGCTTCCGCCCTGCGCAGCTACCTCACGCGCCTGCTCGACAGCCGCCGCCACGCCAGCCTGTACACGGACATCGGCGTGTTGTCCAACGACGGTTTCTTCACCGAATTGAAACGCCGTATTTCCTACCGCTTCCTGCCGCCCGCCCTCGGCGATGTCTACCTGAGCGACGCCATCGACCAGGTGCTGTACGTCCAGACCGATTACCGCTGGATCCGCAGCGTGCCCGCCGCCGACTGGCTGGAACTGTTCGACGTGGTCTCGAACGCCCCGCCCGTTCCTCTGACAGGCCCGGCCAACGCCGCCCGCACCACCGTGCTCGGCATGCTCGAAGCGATCCGCACCATCTCTTGCCGCGTCTGCGCGCTCGGCTTCGAGCCGCGCCTGATCAGCAGCCACGCCGACATCGAAAACTTCGATTCGCCCTTCCTCATGCAAAACATCGAGGTCAACAATTACCTCGACGGTTATGCGCGCCTGATGGCCGGCGAAGTGGCCGAGGTCGACGATGCGCGCCACCTGCTGGTCATGCTCGACCAGTGCGACAGCGTGGTCGCCAAGATCCGCAAGAACGCGCTCAGCCACGGCACCAGCGTAGCCCTGACCTACCTGCTGGTCGCGCTGACCCAGAGCATCGACCGCCTGCGCAAACTGCTGTTCCTGGTGGATGTGAGCGGTCACTTGCCGGCTGCCCCCGGGGTCGACCTGGCGACCCTGGCCAACGAGGCCACCCCCGACTACGCCCCGCCCACCAGCCTGCGCCGCGCCGGCGGCATTGCCCTGGCGCAGGAACTGGTCGAAGCGCACAACAACAAATACACGGTGCGCGACCTGTTCGCCGACAATATCGACCTGCTGGCACGCAATGTGACGGAAAACGCCAGCCGCACCGGCGAGCACTACATTGCCGACACGCGGGTCCAGCTGCGCAGCATGTTCAACTCCTCGGCCGGGGCCGGCTTCATCGTCGGCTTCATGGCGCTGTTCAAGATTCTGCTCGGCACCCTGCGCGCCGCGCCGCTGGTCGAAGCCTTTTTGTTCAGCCTGAACTATTCGCTCGGCTTCATGCTGATCCACGTGCTGCACTTCACCGTGGCCACCAAGCAGCCGGCCATGACCGCCTCGCGCATCGCCGCCGGGCTGTCGAGCAAGGATGGCAGGAACATCGACCTCGACAGCATGGCGGAGCTCATCAACAAGGTGTTCCGCACCCAATGCGTCGCCGTGCTGGGCAACCTGGCCACGGCGATCCCGACCGCCTACCTGATCGCCACCGGCTACCATTACGCCACCGGACATCACCTGGTCACGCCCGAGAAAGCCATGCACCTGCTGCACGACATCGACCCGATCCACAGCCTGGCCCTGTTCTACGCCGCCATTGCCGGCGTGTGCCTGTTCGTGGCCGGCCTCATTTCAGGTTACTTCGACAACAAGGCGCTCTACACCCGCATGGCGCAGCGCGTCTACCAGCTGCGCGGCCTGGGCCGCCTGCTGGGGCCGGAACGGCTGCTGCGCCTGTCGCTCTACATCGAGAACAACCTGGGCAGCCTGATGGGCAACCTGTACTTCGGCGTGCTGCTGGGAACCATCGGCACCCTCGGCTTCCTGTTCGGCCTGCCGCTCGACATCCGCCACGTCACCTTCTCGTCAGCCAACTTCGCCACCGCACTGGTCGCGCTCGACCACAAGATGAGCTGGGAAGTCGCGCTGACCTCGATCGGCGGCTTTTTATCGATCGGTACGGTCAATCTCGTGGTAAGTTTCGGCTTAGCACTGTTGGTTGCGCTTCGTGCGCGCAAGATTCACTTTGAACACGGTATTTTGCTGTTGAAAGCACTTGGACGGCGTTTCCTGGCCGCCCCCATCGATTTTTTCATCGGACCCAAGGACCTGCCGTCCGAGTCGCCCGACGCCGTACCATTTAGGGGATCAAAATGACGAAAACACGTGGCGCCGCCTGGCTGGCCGTGCTGGCCCTGACGGTCGGCCTGGCCTCCTGCGCCTCCCTGCCCTCGATGGAGAGGGTGGGCGAGACCCCGGTGGCGCAGAAGCACCCGACGGTTGCCACCGGCAAAGGCCGGATGGACAAGAGAAAAGCCGCCGACCTGCTGGCGCGACGCTGGGCCAAAGCCACGCCCGACATGAAGGCGCTGGCGCTGCTGGAAGAAGCCGCCACCGGCGTGCCCTTGGTGGCCGGCAACAAAGTCACCCTCCTGTTCGACGGCCCGGCCACCATGAAGGAAATGATGAGCGCCGCCGCCAATGCCAAGACCTCGATCAACCTGGAAACGTATATTTTCGACCAGGATGAGATCGGCCTGCAGTTCGCCGATGTCCTGATCGAGAAGCAGAAACAGGGCGTCACCGTCAACGTGTTATACGACAGCGTCGGCACCCTGGCCACGCCCAAGGAATTTTTCGAACGCATGAAGCGGGCCGGCATTGCCATGGTCGCCTTTAACCCCGTCAACCCGGCGGCGCGGGTCGGCAAGTGGGAATTGAACAACCGCGACCACCGCAAGCTGATGGTGGTCGATGGCACGGTGGCGTTCACGGGCGGCATCAACATCAGCAGCACGTATGCCAACAGCTCCTTCTTCCGCTCCAAGCGCAAGCCGGACGCGACCGACAGCAAGAAAGTCGGCTGGCGCGACACCCACATCAAGATCGAGGGGCCGGCGGTGGCGTCGCTGCAATATCACTTCATCGACGCCTGGGTCAACCAGGATGCCGGCGAGTTGCCCGAGCGCGAGTACTTCCCGCCGCTGGCGGCGGTCGGCGACAAGATCGTGCGCGTGCTGGCCACCGATCCCGAGCGCGAGTCGGAGATTTACAAGTCGTTCATGCTGGCGATCCAGGAAGCGAAAAAATCGGTCCACATCACCTCGGCGTATTTTGTGCCGGACCGCCAGTTTGTCGAGGCCCTGGGCGCGGCCGCCAGGCGCGGCGTGGACGTGCGCCTGGTGCTGCCGGGCGTGACCGATCACGGCCTGGTGTTTCATGCGGGACGCGGGTTTTACGATGAACTGTTGCGCAACGGGGTCAAGATTCACCAGTTGCAGGTAGCGATCCTGCATGCCAAGACGGCGGTGATCGACGGCACCTGGTCGACGGTCGGCTCGGCCAATATCGACCGCCGCAGTTTTCTGCATAACTACGAATTGAACGTGGTGGTGCTCGACGCCGGCTTCGGCGCCGACATGGAGAGCGCGTTCTCCGAGGACATGCGCGATTCGAAGGAAATCACCCTGGAACAATGGCGCGACCGGCCATGGAGCGACCGGGTCAAGGAATGGGCGGCGCGCCTGACCGAATACTGGATCTGATCGTGCGCGGGCGCAACCCCGCCACCCCGGCGGCCGGCAAAGTGTTGTTTGCCGACGCGATTCCCGTGCGCTTGCGAGCGAAACGCATTTACACGAAAATTGCGTTTCGCTATATTCAAAGCACACAGGGATCGGCGTGGCTTGAGATAAATCAAGCAAAGCCTTGATTCATCGGGCATGCGCGAGCGTTGCACCTGCCCCCGCAAATGGTGCGGACCTGACCGGGAAGCGATTTCATGCCGAATTACACCTTTCAAAAAAAGCAAATGACGGTGCTGGTGGCGGGCGCCTGCCTGATGATGGCCAACGCATCGGCGATCGGCACTGCCTGTCCGGCCGCAAGCGGGGCCATCATCACGGTCGACAACACGACGATCGATAATACCTGCACTATCGGCGCCGGCGAAAGCCTCGACGTGAGCGCCACCGGGGTCATTACCGTGCCGCTGGCAAATACACCCAACAACGGGGTCGAGGTCAATACGGGCGTCACCGCCGGAGCCATCACCAATGCCGGCACGATCAACCCGGTCGCCGTTGCCGTCAACGTCATGGGCACCCTGAACGGCGGCATCACCAATACCGGCACCATCGCGTCCACCGGCCCGTGGGGCGGCGTGACCGAGGAAGGGATTCGCCTCAGCGGCGCCAGCGTCGGCGGCGCCATCAGCAACGGGCCGGCGGGCGTGATCAGCACCGTCAACGGCAGCGCGATCCACATCGTCAACAGTACTTTACTAGGCGGCATCAGCAACGCCAGCGGGGGCGACATCGCCGCCGCCGGCGGCTTTGCCGCGCTCGATATCAGCAATTCGCAAATCGGCGCGAGCATCGTCAACCAGGGCCACATCGGCAACAAGACGGGACAAAACGGGCGCGGCATCGCTCTGCTGAACGTCACGCTCACCGGCGATATACTCAACAGCGGCACCATCGGTACCCAAGGCGGCAACCCGGCGCTGGCGCTGCTCGCCACCACCGTCAGCGGCAAGATCAGCAATAGCAGCATCTTGGGCATGGGTAATTCCAATGCCATGACGATACAGAGCGCTTCCACTGTCGGGCAGATCGAAAATACTGCAACCGGCACCATCAATGGCGCCTTCGCGGGGATGTATATATCCAGCTCCACCGTCACCGGTGGCATCGTCAATGCCGGCACGATCAACGGCATCCACGCCATCGAACTGCAGACGGCGACCATCAGCGGCGGCGGCATCCTCAACGACACCGGCGCCGCCACGCACGGCAGCCGCGCGCTTAACCTGGGCAATGCGCAGATCAGCGGCGACATCATCAACCGCGGCTTGATGGATGGCGCGGAAGGCGGCATTGTCGGATACAACGGCACCACCGTTTCCGGCAAGCTGAGCAACTCCGGCACCATTACCGCCAGCGGCGACACGATTAACCTGAACAATGTCCAGATCAGCGGCGAACTGGCCAATAGCGGCACCATCACCAGCACTAACGGCAAGGGCATGAGCATGACGGGCGGCTCCACGGCGGCGGCGGTCAGCAACAGCGCCACCGGCGTCATTACCACCGTCAATGGCTACGGCATCCGCATCGACGGGGTGGGCACCAGCGTGGCCGGCGGGATCGTCAACGGCGGCGCACTGAACGGCGCGCGCGGCATGTCAGTGAGCGGCAGCGCCAACATCGTGGCCTCCGGCATTGTCAACCAGCTCGGCGCGACCATCACCAGCACCGACATCGGCATCGCCATCGACAGTGCGCAAGTGCATGGCGGCATCAGCAACGCTGGCGCGATCAGCGGCACCAACAGCGGCATCGCGACCACCGGCACCAGCCTGGTCGATGGCGGCATGCTCAACACCGGCACCATCGGTGGCGCCAAGTCGCTCAACCTGGCCAATACCGGCAACGCCTTCACCGTGACCAATAGCGGCAGCCTGAGCGGCGACCTCGCGCTCGGCATCAATACCCTCACCATCAAGGGCAACGCCGCCAGTGTCACCGGCACCGTCACCGGCGGGACCGGCAGTGTGGTCAATATCGGCACAAGTGCGCTCGATAACGCGGCGATGACTGCCGGCGGCAATTTTGCCGGCTTGAGCCAGATGAATATCAACCCCGGCAGCACCCTGCGTTCGACCAGCGCGCTCACCATCGGCGCCCTGACCATGAGCAACAGTGGGGTCCTGTCGGTGGCCGCCGGCCATACCGTGTCCTTGACCGGCGACTATATCCAGCCGGCCGGCGGCGTGTTCCGCACCGGCCTGACCAACGCCACGACCTACGGCAAACTGAACGTCACCGGCGATGTCGACCTGTCCGCCAGCAGCCAGGTCGATGTCGATGTCGGCGGCGCGCCGGTACTGGCCAACGGCACCATCCTGGCCGATGTGATCAAGGCCAGCGGTACGCTCACCACCGCCGCCAACATTGCGGTCACCGACAACAGTTTCTTGTTCGACCTGACCGGTGTAAAAAACGGCAAGTCGGTCGATCTCGTGATTGCCGTCGCGGGAACGCCGACACCGACGCCGACACCCACGCCAACACCAACACCGACGCCGACACCGACGCCGACACCGACGCCGACACCCACGCCGACACCGACACCAACACCGACGCCGACACCCACGCCAACACCAACACCAACACCGACGCCGACGCCGGTGCCGACGCCGGTGCCGACGCCAGTGCCCACCCCCGTGCCGACGCCGACCCCGGTTCCAGTGCCGACGCCCGTGCCGGTTCCGACGCCAGTGCCGGTGCCAACGCCGGTGCCGGTGCCAACGCCGGTTCCAGTGCCAACGCCGGTCCCGGTTCCTGTGCCCACCCCGGTTCCAGTGCCGACGCCCGTGCCGACCCCGGTACCGACGCCGGTGCCCGTGCCGACCCCGGTTCCGACGCCAGTGCCCACCCCGGTGCCGACGCCGCCGCCGGTCATCCCGCCACGTCCGGCCAATACCGCCATCGCGGCCATCGTCGCCACCGGCAACTCGTCCGGCGGCGGCGCCGCGCGCGTGTTCGACAACCTGATCGCCAGCGGTACCGGCGGCGAGATGGGCCAGGTCATCACTGCGCTGGGCAAGCTGTCGACCGCGCAGGAAGTCTCGGACGCCGTCGGCCAGACCCTGCCGCTGGCCGGCGGCGGCATGGCCGCCGCAGTAGCCGCCACCATGAACCTGACCGACCGCGTGGTGCAGGCACGCATCGAAGCCAATCGCGGCCTGTCGGCCGGCGACGGCTACGGCAGCGAGCGCGCCATGTGGGCCAAGCCGTTCGGCGCCTGGGCGCGCCAGAGCGATCGCGATGGCACCATCGGCTACAAGGCCGACAGCGGCGGCCTGATCGTCGGAGCGGACGGCGTTGTCAGCAGCGCCGACCGGATCGGCGTTGCGCTGACCTACGCCCGGACCAATCTGGACGGCAACGGCGCGAGCCCGCAGTCCGCCGATATCGACCTGCTGCAACTGATGACCTACGGCAGCCACAACCTCGATGCCGACACCGACATCAGCTGGCAGCTCGACGCGGGCACCAACAAGACCGAAGGTCGCCGGCTCATCAGTTTTGGCGGCCTGACGCGTGTCGCCAGCAGCGATTATCGCGGCATGAGCCTGCATGCCGGCAGCGGCATCGGGCGCGTCGTGCGGCTCAGCGAGCAAACCAGCCTTGTCCCATCGGTGCGCCTGGACTACACCACCGTCAAGAACAAGGCCTACGCCGAAACCGGGGCCGGCGCCCTGAACCTGCTGGTGAACAGCCAGCGCGCCAAGCAGTTCATCCTGTACGCCGACGCCAAGTTCAATCATTCGCCATCGAAGCAATTGACGTTTTCCGGCAACCTCGGGCTCGGCTATGATTTCCTGGCCGAGCAAACCGCGCTGGTGACTGCGTTCGCCGGTGGCGGACCGGCCTTCACCACCAACGGGGTCGACGCCAAGCCGCTGTTTGCGCGCGCCGGCGCCGGCGTGACCTTGCTGCGAGACGGCAACACCGAACTGACGGCGCGCTACGACGCCGAAGCCCATCGCGGGTTCCGGGCGCAAAGCGTCTCGTTCAAGCTGCGCAAGCAGTTCTGAGCGCCGCCGCCGAGCCTGGCCTGAGGAGACCGATGCCGACCGACGCCCCCGCATGGCGTTTGAAAAGCAGCCTGGCCGGCATCGCGTGGCCGGCCGTCCCGGATGTGCGGGGCGGCCTGGTCTGCTCCCTGTTGCGCCAGATGGAAAGCGAGCAATGGCTGGCCCCGCACGAGATCGCGGCGCGCCAGTCGGTCCAGCTGGCGCAGATCGTGCGCCACGCCGCGCGCAGCGTGCCCTGGTACCGCGCGCACTGGCCACCCGGCCTGGTGGCGCAATGGAGCGAAGGCGCGCCCGTGCGCGCGGACGACTTCGCACGGCTGCCGTGCTTGTCCCGGCGTGAGCTGCAAGCGCAGTTCGACCAGCTTCAGAGCAGCGCCGTGCCGTCCGAACACGGCTCGCTGGCCGACAGCAGCAGTTCCGGCTCGACCGGCACGCCGGTGCGCTTTCGCAAAACCTACCTGAACCAGCTGATCTGGGAAGCGCTGACCCTGCGCGACCATGCCTGGCACGGTCGCGACCTGCTGCAAACGCTGTGCATCATCCGGCGCGGCGAGGCCGCCGAGGCCGACAACTGGGGCGTGGCGACCCGCATGTTCCACACCGGCCCAGCCTGTCTGTGCCCGGTCAGCGTCGATGTCGAGGCCCAGCTGGTATGGCTGGTGCAACGCGCGCCGGGCTACCTGCTGACCTATCCTTCGCTGGCCCTGCAACTGGCCACGCTCGCGCTTGAGCAAGGCGTGCGCCTGGCGGGCCTGCGCGAAGTGCGCACCTTCGGCGAACCGCTCGACGCGCAAGTGCGCCAGGCCTGCCACGAGGCCTGGGGCGTGCCGGTCAACGACACCTATTCATCCGAGGAATTCGGCTACCTGGCGATCCGTTGCCCGCACAGCGGCCACTATCACGTCCAGTCCGAAAACGTGCTGCTCGAAGTGCTCGACGACGACGGCAACGCCTGCGCGCCGGGCGCCTGCGGACGCGTGGTGGTGAGCGGTTTGCTCAATTTTGCCATGCCCCTGATCCGCTACGAGCTGGGCGACATGGCCGAAGCCGGCCCGCCCTGCCCCTGCGGGCGCGGCCTGCCGGTGCTCACGCGCATCCTGGGGCGCACCCGCAACATGCTGGTGACGGCCGATGGCAAGCGCTACTGGCCCACCTTCGGCTTTCGCGACAGCGGCGCCACCGGCATCGTCCAGCGCCAAGTGGTCCAGAGCGCGCCCGACCAGGTGCAGATCCGCTATGTCAGCGCCGATGCGCTCTCGCCCGACCAGGAAGCGAGCCTTGCGGCGCAGGTGGCGCGGCGCCTGCCGCCCGGCATGCGCGTCGAGGCGTTGCGGGTGGCCGGCATTGACCGCAGCGCGAGCGGCAAGTTCGAAGAATTCATCTCGCTCGTGGCGGCGCCGCCGTCCTGAGCTTAGTCCACCCGCTGCGCCTGCAACATCCACTTGACGTACAGACTGTCCGGCGTGGCGGGCCGGTGCCCGGCCAGTTCGCGCGCCGGCAGCGGCTCGCAGCGCACCGCGCCCAGGCCGGCGGCGCGGGCACCGGCGGCCAGCTCGTCGCTTGACGCCACCGCATGGGTGACCTTGGCGGCGCAAAAGGCGCGCACGATCTCTTCCAGCGCGCGCTCGCCCAGCAGCGGCACATGCAGTGCCGCCGTGCGCTGGGCGGCCAGGCTGGCCGCGACCATGCGCTCGACCTGCGGCGGCGCATACGCCAGCAATGCTGCGCCATGCTGCGCGCGCACGCTTTGATACAGCAGCAAGCTGCCCGCCGGCGCCAGCCGCGCCGCCAGATGCCCGAGCAGCCCCGCGCGCTCGGCCGGGGCGATAAAACTGAGCAGGGAATGGGCCAGCACCAGGTCCACGCGCGGCGCGGCCGCATCGGGCGGCGCGCGCAGGTCGCACATCTCGGCCGTGAGCGCGAAACCCATCGCGCCGGCGTACTGCCGGCACAGCGCCAGCGGCGCCGGCGCGCGGTCGGCGATGCGCACCTTGAGCGCCGCGACGCCTTCGCCGAAGGCCTCGTGCAACACCGACAGCAGGCCGCAATCGGCGCTGCCGGCGATGCAGACCGAGGCGACCGGGCGTGCGCGCGCCAGAGCGCGCAGGTCGCGCACGATCTGCGCGCGCTCGCTGGCCAGGCCGCTGATCACGCCCAGCAGTTGCAGCACCACCCAGCCGGTATGGTAGGCCGAGGCCATCGGCAACAAGTCGGGCAAGGCTTGCAGCAACAGCGCGCGACGCGCATCCGCGCTGAAAACGGACACCGGCGTCACTGGCCTGGCGCCAGGTCGGCGCTGGCAAGGGCGAAGCGCGCCACGGCCGCCTCGTCGAGCGTCACGCCGAAGCCGGGGCCGGGCGGCAAGCGCGCCTGGCCATCGCTGATATCGATGGTTTCGTTGATGATGTCGCCGGCGAAGCGCTCGCGCGCGGAACCGTAGCCGACGAATTCGCCCACGGCGGGGTGCGCGGCGGCAAAATGCAACAGGGCCGCGCTGCCCACCCCGAAGGTGTGTTTCGAGCCGAGGTTGCACTGCAGTCCGCCGGCTGCGGCAATCTCGACAATGGCGGCCGAGGCGCGCAAGCCGCCCGACTTGGCCAGCTTGACCGTGATGATGTCGGCCGCGCGCGCGCGCACCACGCGCATCGCGTCGGCCGGGCTGAGCACGCTTTCGTCGGCCGCGATGGGCGCGTGCGCGCGCTCCGTGATCAGTTGCATGGCCTCGATATCCCACCAGGCGCACGGCTGCTCGATGCATTCGAGCGCGCATTCGCGCAAGGCGGCATCGACCGCCAGCGCCGCCTTGCACTGCCAGGCCTGGTTGGGATCGATTTCGAGGCGCGCCTGGTCGCCCACGGCGCGCTGCACCGCGCGCGCCATGCGGATATCGTGGCGCCAGTCGGCGCTGCCTTTCAGGGTCAGCAGGCGGTATCCCCTCTCCACCAGGGCGCAGGCCGACTGCACCGCCGTGCGTTCGTCCGGCATGGCCATGCTGCGCGAGAGAGGAAAGCGCTCGCGCGTGGCGCCGCCGAGCAGGTCGGCCACCGCAATGCCGAGGTGGCGCGCCTTCAGGTCGTGCAGCGCCAGGTCGACCGCGCACAGGGAGGTGGGAAAGGCGTGCCGTTCCGACGACAGGCCGGCCAGCATCTGCAACAGGGCGACGATGCGTGAGCCGTCCTGGCCCAGCAGCAGCGGCCCGCTGACCTCGGCCAGGCGGCGAAACACGGAGTCCGCGCTTTCGCCGTCGCGCGCCGGGAAGATGATCGAGGCCTCGCCCAGGCCCACCGTGCCGTCGCGCGCGCTCAAGCGCAGCAGCACCTTGTCGCCCACTTCCAGGCGCCCGCGCGAGGACTGCATGGGCGCCAGATACGGAATGCGCACCTTCCACACCTGCACCCGCACGATCGTCAGCGGCGCGCCGCGCGCACTTGCAGAAGATATATCAGCCATTGAGCCATTCCGTAGATGAAATCGTGCGGGCGGAAATCGGCTGCGGCCGCCACTCAAGGCTATTGTACTGTCCGGCGGCGCGCCGTGCGCCCTAAATCCCGCTGGCCATCAAGCCTTCGGTATGGCCCGACCAGATATTGCCGGTGCGCAAAAATGGCTCGGTCTTCATCAGCGAAAAGCGCAAGCCCACCTCGTCCCAGCCGTAGCGGTCCACTTCGACCCGCTGTTGCTCGACCCGCACCACGTTGAACGAGTTCACTTCGCCGCGTCCGCGCGTCGAGGTGGCCGTGCCCGCCTGCACCACCAGCGCCGCGTACTCGCTCATCTGGTAGCGCGCCGAGGTGTTGCCCGCATGGCTGGTGTGCATATGCCCCGACAGCAGCAAGTCGACGCCGCATTCGGCGAACGCCTTCATCGCCGCCGGCGCGCGGTCGACCAGGTCGTCGTCATCCTCGGTCTTGGGCAGGTCGAACGGGTGATGGGTGACGATGACGCGCGTGATGGCCGGGTCCAGCCCGGCCAACTGCTTGCGGATCATGGCCACCTGCTCGTCGTTGACCCGGCCGTCCTTGAAGGTCAGCGAACGCGCGGTATTGACGCCCAGTACCGCGATTTCGTCATCCACAAAGATCGGGTCGAGATCGTCGGTGATGTAGCGCTTGTAGCGCGTGAGCGGCTGCAAAAAGCGCCGGAACACGTTGTACAGCGAAATATCGTGATTGCCCGGCACGATGATCTGCGGCCCCGGCAAGGTGTCGAGCCAAGCCCTGGCGGCCTCGAACTCCTCGCTCTTGGCGCGCTGGGTCAGGTCGCCCGAAACCACCACCACGTCCGGCGCGATGCGTTCGACCAGCTCGCGCAAGGGGGCGAGCAATTTTTCGTCGACACGGCCGAAGTGCAAATCCGACAGATGAACCAATGTACGCATGCTAACTCCTCAAGTTGGGACCACGACCGTCAGCGCGGCCGGACGGATCCGGTAGCGCAGCGGGGTCGTCATGACGGTGACTTCGCCATCGGTGGCCACCCGCAAACGCGTGTGGCGGGTGGTGATTTCCATGTTTTCCACAGTGAGCACGTCGAAATCGCGCTCCTGCGCCAGGCTGCCCCACAAGGCGCTCCAGCCCAGCCGCAGCAAGCCCAGCCGACCCGGGCGCTGCGCCACGTACAGGCTCAGCTTGCCGCCGTCGAGGCGCTGGCGCTCGCCCACGCTCAAGCCCTGCATCGTGTATTCATTATTGCCGATGAATACAAACGGCGTGCGCCGCGCGTGCTCGTCGTCGCCCACCTTCAGGCGCAGGCTCAGGAACGGATAGCGGCGCAGCGCGGTCAGCGTGGCCCAGCCGGCCGCCAGCCACTTGCCGCGTCCCAGCCGGCGCTGCTGCTTTTCGCGGTCGCGCACGATGTCCGGATACAGCCCGAGGCTGGAATTGTTGAGGAAAATCGTGCCGTTCACCTCGCCCACATCGACCCTGGTGCGCCGCCCCTGCGCCACGTTGCGGATGGCCTCGTCGAGCGCGAGCGGAATGCCGAGGTCCTTGGCGAAGTGGTTCAGGGTGCCCATCGGCAGCACGCCGAAGGCCACCTCGCTGCCGACCAGTTGCGAGGCGACCGCGTTGATGGTGCCGTCGCCGCCGCCCGCCACCACGATCTGCTTGCCGCTGGCGCGCGCCGCCCTGGCCGCGCCGATCAACTCGGCGCCGCCGCGCGCCAGGGTGACGTCGGCCGCCATGCCGTGGGCGGCGAACTTGTCGCGCAACTCGGCGGCGCGCGCGTCGTCGTGGCCGCTGCCGGCGCTGCCGTTGATGATGACTGCGATCGGGGTCAGCGAGGTCAGCGAGGTCAGCGAGGTCAGCGAGGTCAGGATAGCGCTCCTTGGAATGGATTGATGAGGCAAAGGGTCATTCGCTGATGCGGGCGGCGCGGCGGCGCCGCAGGGTCGAGCAGGAGGTGATGCACACCGCCAGCCAGCCGCAGCCTTCGACCATGGCGCCGAGCACGTCGCTCAGGTAGTGCGCGCCCAGATACACCCGGCTCAGGGCCACCAGCGCCACCATGGCGCAGGCGCCCAGCACCACCCCGATGCGCACCTTCCAGCGCGGCGCGACGCACACCAGGTAGGCTGCCAGCACCCCGTAGAACACGGTGGCGCCCAGCGTATGGCCACTGGGGAAACTGTAGGTGGCCAGGGTCAGCAGGGGCTCGTCGAAGCTGGGGCGGGCGCGCTGGAAAATGGTTTTGAGCAGCACGTTCAGCAATTGCCCGCCGGGCACCGCCAGCACCAGGCAGATCAGCCAGTAGCGCGCTTTTTTCAGGTAGAAATACAGTCCCAGCACGCTCGCCATGATCGACACGCCAAGCACGTCGTGGGTGTGGGTGATGAACAGCATGGGATTGGTCCAGACGCTGTTCTTATGGCTGTGGAACCAGTCGGCCAGGAAGGCGTCGAGCTCGGTGATGTCGTCGTGCGAGACCACGTCGGCGGCCAGGTTGCCGAACACGGCGGCGGCGACCATCATCAGGATGACGCCGATGGTCACATGCAGGCCGAGCTCGCCTTCGGGACTGAGGCGGGCGGCGACGAAACTGCGGACACGCGGAGGGACTTTGATCACGATGACGATGGACGATTGTTCTCGGCCGGCACCAGCGGCACGGCAACGTTTGCAATCTTACATGAGGCGCCGTCCTTGGTAGCGCACAGACCGCCGCTATGCTCCGCAGCCCGTCTATTCCAGCCTGTTGACCAGCTCCAGCAGCGCCGCGTGGTCGAGCGGCTTGTTCAGGAACGCGGTGGCGCCCTGGCGCAAGGCCCAGACCCGGTCCGACTCCATGTCCTTGCTGGTGAGCAGGATCACCGGAATATGCCAGGTCGCTTCGTCGCTGGTGATGGCGCGCGTGGCCTGGAAGCCGTTCAGGTTGGGCATGACCACATCCATGACGATCAGGTCCGGCAGCTCGCTGCGCGCCATGGCCACCGCTTCCCTGCCGTCGGTGGCCAGGATCACGCGGTGCCCGTGCAGGGTCAGCAATTCGGAGACGATCAGGCGCTGCACCAGCGAATCGTCGACGACAAGGATTTTTTGACTAGCCATGACAAATCATTTCAGTGTGCTGCCGGCCCAGGCGTGGCCGCCTCCGCAGCTTTGTGCTCGGGAGAGTAGCGCCAGTAAAAGGCGTGCGGCTGCAAGCCGAATTGCGCCTGCAATTCCTCGCAGACGATGGTTTCGGCCAGGTAGAGTGCCTTGAGGTTGGTGGTGCGGCTGATGGTGACGTACACCCGCAGCGTCTTGGTCGAGCTCGAATTATGCAGTTCGAGTGCGGTCACGTCGAACTCCATGCTGCGCAGTTTGTGCCGGATATGGCGCGCCACCTCTTTGCGCACGGAGTTGTACAGCGCCGTATCGACCGCCTTTGGGTCAGGCATAAGGAAAGCCCCAATCAATGAACGCGCCGCAACAGGCCTTGAGGAGCACTGCGGGCTGCATGAAAACCGTTTTCCCGGTTCCATCTGGCATGGACGTGACACTTGGCATCATACGCCAGATCACATGCGGCAACAGCCGGGGTGCGCGCAGTATCGCCGCGACTTGCACAGGAGTCAATCAAAATGTTGCTGAGAGCCAAATGTTGCGTGTCCTTGCCGGGGGGAATCGCGCGCCGGGAGGGCCGATGCTCCAAAACGACAAACAACTGTTTATTCATACAGTCCTGTGGTTTTATACAGTAGTTGTGCTATTCTTGAATCACTCGATCAACGCAAACCCACAAAGGAATTTGTCATGACACCACTGAACGGTAACTTCGGCCTCGAATACGCTCCAACCCCATTCATGATGCGCCTCGGCCGCCGCGAAGTGCTGGTCACGCGCGATTTCCGCAAGCGCTTCTACGCGGTCAATCCCATCATCGAATGCGACACCGGGGTCGAACCGGGCCACGTCGAAGTGCTGCTGATGCGCCGCTGGCTGCTGATCCTCTCCAAGGCGCATTAAACGCATATGCAAAGCTGATTTAATTCGTGTTCTTTCAGGTGGGCGGCACTTATGCTGAGTACTCCCGAACTTCCCACCGAGAGAGCCCGCCATGCTGTTAAAAACAATAAGCCAGTCACTGATCGCACTGACCCTGCTGTCACAAGCTGCCATCGCCGCTGACGTCACCTTGCTCAACGTGTCGTACGATCCGACCCGCGAGCTGTACCAGGACGTCAATACCGCGTTCGCCAAGCAATGGAAAGCCAAGACCGGCGACAAGGTCTCGATCAAGCAATCGCACGGCGGTTCGGGCAAGCAAGCCCGTGGCGTCATTGACGGGCTGGAAGCGGACGTGGTCACGCTCGCGCTGGCCTACGACATCGACGCCATCGCCGAGCGCGGCATTGTCTCGCCGCAATGGCAAAAGCGCTTGCAGCACAACAGCGCGCCGTATACCTCGACGATCGTGTTTTTGGTGCGCAAGGGCAATCCGAAAGGCATCAAGGATTGGAACGACCTGGTCAAGCCGGGCGTTGCCGTGATCACCCCGAACCCGAAAACCTCGGGCGGCGCGCGCTGGAACCACCTGGCGGCCTGGGGCTACGCCCTGCGCCAGCCGGGCGCCACCGAAGCGACGGCCAAGGAATTCATCAGCAAGCTGTACAAAAACGTGCCGGTGCTCGATTCGGGCGCGCGCGGCGCCACCACGACGTTCGTGGAACGCGGCATTGGCGACGTGCTGATCGCCTGGGAAAACGAAGCTTTGCTGGCGATCAAGGAACTTGGCCCGGACAAGGTCGATATTGTTGCGCCATCGCTCAGTATCCTGGCCGAGCCGCCGGTGTCGGTAGTCGACAAAGTGGTGGACAAGCGCGGCACGCGCAAGGTGGCGCAAGCGTACCTGGAATTCCTCTACACCGACGAAGGGCAAGAAATCGCGGCCAAGAATTACTACCGCCCGGTGGTGCCGACGATTGCCGCCAAATACGCCGCGCAGTTCCCCAAGGTCAAGTTGTTCACGATTGAAGAAGCGGCGGGCGGCTGGACCAAGGCGCAGAAGGCCCACTTTGCCGATGGTGGCGTGTTCGATCAGGTTTATCTGACGGGCAAGAAGTAATCGCGGTCACCCGGGCGGCATTGCCTCCGCAAGGTCGCCCCGGGACCGTCGCGCCTGAACCGTCGCCTGCACCGTCGCCCCCGCGAGGGCGGGGGTCCAAGTTTTCGGCGCAGTCGCCGGCTGCGGAACAGACTTGGGCCCCCGCCTTCGCGGGGGCGACGTTAGCGGACGGCGTGGACGGTGCATGGCCACGCTCGCTGCACGCCTGTTTCACCCTCCCGCACCCAAGCTGCATCAAGCCCTCAAGCAAGGTATGATCGGATCGCCAGGGAGCCATTTCCGGCCACACCGTAACTACGAGGAGACGTCAACGATGACCCGCATGACCGCTAACGATTTCGATCCCGAAGTGCTCAAGTTATTCGACCAGTATGTCCACGGCCAGCTCGACCGCCGCAGCTTCCTGTCGCAGGCAGGCCGCTACGCGGTCGGCGGCGCCACCGCGGCCGGCATGCTGGCTGCCCTCTCCCCCAGTTTCGCGGCCCAGGTCGTCGCCCCGGCAGATCCGCGCATCAAGGCCAGCTACGTCGAGTATCCCTCCCCCCAGGGCTACGGCAAGTTGCGCGGCTACCTGGTCCAGCCGGCCAACGCCAAAGGCAAGCTGCCCACCATCCTGGTGGTGCACGAAAACCGTGGCTTGAATCCGCACATCGAAGACATCGCCCGCCGTGTCGCGCTCGAGAACTACATCGCCTTCGCCCCCGACGCCCTGTTCCCGCTGGGCGGCTACCCCGGCGACGAAGACAAGGCGCGCGAACTGTTCGGCAAACTCGACCAGGCCAAGACACGCGCCGACTTCGTCGAAGCGAGCGCCATCCTCAAGGCCATGCCGGGCGGCAGCGGCAAAGTCGGCGTGGTCGGTTTCTGCTACGGCGGCGGCATCGCCAACTACCTGCCGACCGTGGTCAAGCACCTGGCCGCGTCGGTGCCATTCTACGGCGCCCAGACACCGGCCGCCGAAGTGCCGAAGATCAAGACACCGCTGCTGATCCACGATGCCGAAAAAGACGAGCGCATCCTGGCAGGCTGGCCCGCGTACGAAGCGGCGCTCAAGGCCAACAAGGTCGACTACCAGCACTACATCTATCCCGGCGTCGAACACGGCTTCAACAACGACACCACGCCGCGCTACGATGAAGCGGCCGCCAGGCTGGCATGGCAGCGCACCATGGACTTCTTCAAGAAACATCTCGGCTAAGCAAGCGCCCCGCGCCGCCAGCGCCACGCTGGCGGCGAACCAAACACCCTCCCGCGCTGTCTGTCCTTCGTGAGCCCACCGACGAAAGGATGCCCGATGAAACCCCGACTCAAACCCCTCAAGGACCAGGTGATGGTGATCACCGGCGCCACCAGCGGCATCGGCCTGACCACCGCGCGCATGGCCGCCGACGAGGGCGCCAGCCTGGTGCTGGCCGCGCGCGGGCGCGATGCGCTCGAACAGCTGGCCGGCGAGCTGCGTCTGCATGGCGCCCAGGTCGCCGCCGTCACGGCCGACGTCGGCGTGCCGCACGACGTGTCCCGCATCGGCCACGCCGCGATGGAACGCTTCGGCCGTATCGATACCTGGGTCAACAATGCCGGCGTGACCATTTTCGGCAAGCTCGACGAGGTCGCGCCGCAAGACCATCAGCGCCTGTTCCAGACCAACTACTGGGGCGTGGTGCACGGCTCGCTCGAAGCGCTCAAGCACATGAAGGGGCGCGGCGGCGCCCTGGTCAACGTGGGCAGCGAAGCGTCGGACGTGGCGCTGCCGCTGCAAGGGATGTACGCGGCCTCGAAGCACGCGGTCAAGGCTTTTACGGATGCGCTGCGGATCGAACTGGCGCACGAGGGCGCGCCGGTGGCGGTCACCCTGATCAAGCCGGCATCGGTCGATACCCTGTTCACGGTGCACGCGAAAAACTATATGGAGAAAGAACCGGCGCTGCTGCCGCCCATCTACGCACCGGAACTGGTGGCGCAGGCCATTTTGTATGCGGCCCGCCATCCGCGCCGCGATGTGTACGTGGGCGGCGCCGCGCGCCTGATGTCGCTGGCGGCCTACCACCTGCCGGCGCTGACCGACCGCTTGCTGGGCGGCCCGCTGCTGCGCAGGCAGAAGCGCCCGGCTTGCGGCATGCCGGCCGCGCAGGCCCGGCGCGACGCCCTGCACGCGCCCGACCCCGCCCATACCATGCGCGAACGCCAGGGCATGGGCATGGTGGCGCGGGTGGAAGAATCGAGCACGTACACCGCCTTGTCGATGCGCACCCGGCCCTTGCTCGGCGCGCTGTTAGGGGTGGGCGCCCTTTTTGCCGCCTGGCGCCTGGCCCGGCGGCGCGCTGGCCATGAATGCTAGGTCGTCCTCGTCGAGCGGGACCGAGGGAATCGATTCGATGTGATCGACATCGATGTCGGCGCCGTCGCGCACCACGGTGTCGCGCCCGGCGGCGGCGCGCTCGCCGGTGCCGCTTGAATCGGTATCGCTGTCGAGGTCGGGGTCGCCGATGTCCGGGCCGGCGCCAAGCGCGCGGCCGGCTTCGAGGTCGGAGGTGGTGCCGCTGCCGAGGTCGAGCACGTCCTCTTGCGACATGCCGGCCGCGCCGACCAGGTCGCTGCCGCTGTCGGACGAATCGCTGGGGCCGAGGGCGCCCGTGCCGTGGCCGGTGCCCAGGGTGCGGTCGGGGGTTTCTGGGAAGTTATCGGGGTCGAGCGTGCTGGTGCCTGTCATGATGCCTCCGGAAAGAATGGATGGTGTGATGACAGCGTAACCAAAAACGCAAGTTGGTGTCGCACGGACAAGGTTGATAGTTTTGTCGGATCGATAAACTCAAAACCGTCGTTCCTGAGCGGGAATGGCGGTTCTGCGGTGATGGGCACATCAAAGCGCTGACGCCCCTTAGTCTATCGGCGGATCAGCCCTGCGGCGTCACCGGCGGGCGCCACTTCATGCGCTCGGTGATATCCATCCCGATCCCGCGGTAGCCCGTGAACCGGCTCGAGGTATCGAACATCGGCTCGCCGCTCACCTGCAGGTATTGCACGCTGCCGTCGGCGCGCGTGCGCGTGAAGATGAAGTCGAGAAACGGCGTGCGGCTGGCGATATTTTCCTGCAACTCGGCGCGCTCGTCCGCATTCCAGCCACCCTCGCCCTCGCCTTCCGCGCCGATCCCCAGCATCTCGCTGACCGGCCCCGAAAACCGGGTCAGCTGTCCCTGCGCATCCTGCTCCCAGTACCAGTCCGACGACAGCTCGGTAAACCGCTGGAAACGCGCCTCGCTGGCGCGCAGCTCGGCCGTGCGTTCCAGCACCGTCTGCTCCAGCTGGCGGTTGTAGTCGGCCAGGCGACGGTACAGCAGCCGCACTTCCAGCATGTTGTGGATGCGCGTCTGCACCTCGATCAGGTCGAACGGCTTGCTGACGAAATCCTTGGCGCCGGCCTTGAGCGCGCGCAGCTTGTGCCCCGGCTGGGCGGTGATCACCAGCACCGGCAGGTAGCCGCCCTTTTCGATCTCCTTGAGTCCTTCGATCACTTCGAATCCATCCATTTCCGGCATCTGCAAGTCGAGCAGAATCAGGTCGTAGCCGTGTTCGGCGTGCGCGGCGCACACGGTGCGCGGATCCTGGGTCGTCGAAATGTTGCTGTAACCCGCGTTACGCAACATTTGTTCAAGCAGCATGACGTTCGCTTCCTGATCATCGACGATCAGGATGTTGCCGCTCAGGATTTCAGAAGGGTCAAGCATGTGGTTCTTTCAAAGTAGTGCCGGGTGCGACAGGGTCGACGACGTGTTGTTCGGCCGCGTGCCGCATGGCCAGGTCGAGCGCATCCATGAATTCGCGTACGCGGATCGGCTTGGTGAGGTATTGGAAAAATCCGGCTTCCAGTCCCTTTTCTATGTCGCGCGGCATGGCGTTGGCCGACAGCGCCACGACGGGAATGTGCGCCGTGCCCTTGTCTTCGCGCAGGATCTTGAGGGCGCCGTAGCCGCTCATGCCGGGCAGGTTGATGTCCATCAGGATCACGTCCGGCTTGCAGGCGCGCGCCATTTCGACGCCGTGATAGCCGTCCACGGCGGTGAGCAGTTGCAGGTCGCCGCGGCGCTCCATCAATTGCTCCACCAGCGCCAGGTTGGCCGGGTTGTCTTCCACGTAGAGCAAGGTCGGCTGCTTGCCGGTGGTGCGCGAGGCGGCCAGGCGGTCGCGCGCCAGGTCGTCGTCGTGTTCCAGCGCCAGCGCCGGTTCGGCCGCGCTGGCGAACTCGACCCAGAACACGGTGCCAGAGCCGACCGTGCTGTCGACGCCGATGCGCCCATCCATCAGTTCGACCAGGCGCTTGGTGACCACCAGGCCGATGCCGGTGCCTTCTTCGGTACTGTTTTCCTGGCCGAGGCGGTTAAACGGCTGGAACAGCTGCGCCACCTGCGACGGCGCCAGGCCGGCGCCCGTGTCTTCCACGCTCACGCGCACGCGCCCGTCGGCCACCAGGTCGCAGGTCACGCTGACCGAGCCGCCTTCGCGGTTGTATTTGATGGCGTTCGACAGCAGGTTGATCATCACCTGTTTCACGCGGGTGCGGTCGGCGTGGATGAACAGCTGCTTGTCGACGATCGGGAAATGCAGGCCCAGATTGCGGGTCGCGGCCTGCGGGCTGATCATGCCTTCGCAGTCGATCAGCACGTCGCCAAGCGACATCGATTCCTGCGACATGGTCACCTTGCCCGATTCGACCATCGCCAGGTCGAGGATTTCGTTGATCAGGCGCAGCAGGTACCAGCCGCCCTTGAGGATCTGGTCGATCGAGCGCTGCTGGTGCGGCGCCGGCGGCGGCACGTCGGACGCCATCAGCTGGGCAAAGCCGAGCACGGCGTTGAGCGGGGTACGCAGTTCATGGCTCATCGAGGACAGGAATTCGGACTTGGCGCGGTTAGCCTTGTCGGCCGTGGCGCGCGCGCTTTCCAGCTCGACGTTGGTTTCCTGCAAAGCGTGTTCGAACTGCTTGCGCTCGGTCACGTCGCGCGCGGCGGCGAACACGCCCTGCAGCTTGCGGTCGCGGTCGTAAAACGTGCTGGCACTGTACGACACCACGGTCCGGGTGCCGTCGCGCGCCACCGCAGTCAGCTCGACATTGGTGACCTTGCCTTCGCGCAGCACGCGCGTGACGGCGTCGTGCGCCCGTTCCGGCTCGGAAAAATAGCTCTTGAACGGCGCGCCGATCAATTCGTCGCGGGTGCAGCCGGTCAGCGCTTCCATTTGCTGGTTGACGTCGCTGATGATGCCGCGCGGATCGGTGGCGATCAGGGCGTCGGTATTCGATTCGATCAGTGAGCGGGTGTAGAACTGCTGGTCGCGCAGGCGCTGGTCGAGCAAGGCCTGTTCGGCCTCGACCTGCTTGCGGGCGGTGTTGTCGCTGCCGATCAGCAGGTAGCCGATCACACGGCCGGTGGCGTCGCGCAGCGCCGTCACCGACACCAGCGCCGGAAAGCGCGTGCCGTCCTTGCGCACATACGTGAGCTCGTAAATATCTTCGATGCCGCGCAGGGCCTTGTAGACCATCGATTCGAAGCCGGTCGCGATCGGCTCGCCCATTTCGTGGCTCAGTTCGGTCGCGCGCAATTCCAGTTCCTGATGGTCGGAAATATCGGCCGGGGTCATCTTGTCGACCACTTCGGCGGCGGCGTAACCCAGCATGCGCTCGGCGCCGACGTTGAAAATCTGGATCACGCCCTGGGCGTCGGTGGCGATGCTGGAAAAGTTGGCGCTGTTGAAAATCGCATCCTGCAGCGCGCCGGACTTGAGCAGAGGCACCGCGTGCAAGGCCCGTTCAGTTTCCGTGCGCAGGCTGATCGCCTGTTGCACGCGCACGAACAGCAACGCCAGGAAAATCAGCAGCAGGATGATGCTCGCCTTGATCAGGTTGACCGCCCCTTCCGAATCGACCGCATAGCTCAGGGCGATGGCGCCGACCAGCAGCAGCACCGCCAGGGTGGCGCCGAAGCCGATCACCATCAGGCGTTCGACCGAGGTTTTTTGCAGAAAACCGCTCATGCCAGGTTTCCCTGGCGGTGGCGCGTGTCCGACAACAGGCGTCCGAATTCCTTCTTGACGACCGCGTAGCATTCGCAGACGTCCTGCTCCAGCCCGGCGCGGTCGAGCACCGTGATGTGGCCGCGCCGGTAGCTGATGTAGCCGTAGCCCTGCAAGCGTCCGGCCGCCTCGGTCACGCCCTCGCGCCGTACGCCGAGCATGTTGGCGATCAGTTCCTGCGTCATGGTCAGCTCGTTGGTGGGCAGGCGGTCGAGCGTGAGCAAGAGCCAGCGGCACAGTTGCTGCTCGACTGAATGGTGGCGGTTGCACACGGCCGTTTGCGACATTTGCGTCAGCAGGGCCTGGGTGTAGCGCAACAGCAGGCGCATCACATGGCCGCTACGGTTGAATTCTTCCATCAGGATCGCCGCCGGCAAGCGGTAAGCGTGCCCGCGCGTCTGCACCACGGCGCGGCTGGGCGTGCTGTCGCCGCCCATGAACACCGACACGCCGAGCACGCCTTCATTGCCGACCCCGGCTATCTCGGACGAGCCGCCGTTTTCCAGCAAATAGTGCAAGGATACGATCGCGCTGGTGGGAAAGTACAAATGATGCAACTTGTCGCCCGATTCGGACAATACATCGCCCAAGAGCAAGGGGACCAGTTCGAGGTGCGGGGCAAGACGGTCGAATTCGGCGTCGAGCAGCGCGGCCAACAAGTGGTTCTGATTTGGGTCGTGCTTACTGGACATTGGAAACTGCCCCTTCTTCCAGTGAATACTGCGTTGAGTTAGTCCGACAGAATATCACGCAGTCATTCTTGGGCGCAATTCTATTACAATTGGGCACAACCGTCCGTACGGAACCGCACATACGAAACCGCGTAAAGCATATAGTGTGGTCATCCGGCCAACCAGATCGTCAAGCATCCGGATGCGTCTACCCAGGAGGTTCGCCGATGGGAAATTTATTACGCCGGGTTCGAATCTCGGTTTCGGTATCGGCCGCGCTTGCGCTGCTGGTCGGCCTGTGCCTGACTGCGCTGCTGTTCGCCTCGGTGCGGCGGATCGAATCGCAGGCGCGCACGCGGGCCTTCCAGCAGGACGCCAGCCTGCGCATCAATGCCGTCTCCGACGGGCTGGCGGACGCGATCGAGCAGCTGATGGTGGTTAACCAGCTGTTCAACACGGTCGGCGTGATCAGCCGCGAACAATTCCATGCCTTCACCGCGCCCTTGCTGGCACGCTATCCCGAGCTGCACGGCCTCAGTTTCCAGCGCCTGGTGAGCGACGCCGAGCGCCCGGCCTACGAAGCGGCCATGCGCCGGCGCGAGCCCGGTTTTGCCATTACCGAATATGTCGACGAGCGCCAGCGGCCGGCGCCGCGGCGCGCATCCTACAACGTGGTCGAGTACATCGAACCGGCCGAGGGCAACAGCGCCGCGCTCGGGCTCGACACGGCGGCCCTGCTGACCTATGACGACGCCCGCTCGCGTTCGCGCCGCAATGGCCGCGCCACCGCCACCGGCCTGCTGTCGCTGGTGCAGCAGCGGGGCTTTCATACGGGCTTCCTGGTGCTCGCGCCCGTCTACCAGCGCCAGGCGCCGCAGGCCAGCACTTACCAGCGCGAGCGCGCCGTGATCGGCGAAACCGCCGCCGTGTTCCGGGTCGACCACCTGATCCATACCCTGCTCGGCCGCGCCAGCTTGCTCGACCGGCCCGGCATGTCGATCAATATCTACGCCGCCGCCTCGGCCGAGCCGGCGCAGCTGGCGTTTTCGAACGGCAAAGCGCCGCACCCGCCCGAGCACGGCGGCGCCCGCGCCCTGCTGCCGGCCTGGCTGGTGTACGACCACCCGCCACCGGTGGGCGCCGTGTTCCACGTAGCCGGCGAGCCCTGGTTCATCGAGGTGACGCAGGAACCGCGCTCCTTCGTCGAAAGCCACGCCGGCTCCTGGTACGCGCTGCTGGGCGGCATTCTGTCGAGCCTGCTGGCGGCCGCGTATATCTACAGCCTGGTGTCGCGCCACTCCACCATCGAGCGCGTGGCCGGCGAGCGCACCGCTGCGCTGCAATTTGCCAACCTGCGCCTGTCGGAAGACCTGGCCTTGCGCAAACGCACAGAAAAAGCCCTGCGCCTGCGTGAAAAAGTCATCGAGGTGTCGGCCAACGCGGTCATCATCTGCAACGCCGAGGGCCCCGATTACGCCGTCGAGTACGTCAATCCCGCGTTCGAGGCGATTACCGGCTACAGCGCCGCCGAGGTGATCGGCAAAAGCCTCAAGTCGATGCAGGGCGCCGGCCACGACCAGCAGAACATTGACGAAATCAGCGCCGCCCTGCGCGAACAGCGCGAAGGCCACGCCGTGCTGCGCAACTACCGCAAGGATGGCAGCGGTTACTGGAACGACCTGTTCATCGCCCCGGTGCGCGACGACGCCGGCCTGATCAGCCATTTCGTGGTGGCCCAGTACGACATCAGCGCGGTGATGCGTTTCGAAGCCGAGCTGCAATACCAGGCCGGCCACGACGCCCTGACCGGGTTGGCCAACCGCCACCTGCTCAACGACAGGCTGTCCGGTGCGATTGCCGACGCGGCGCGCGCCGGCACCGGGCTGTGGGTGGTGTTCGTCGACCTCGACCGCTTCAAGTTCGTCAACGACACGCTTGGCCACGAAGCCGGCGACGCCATGCTGCGCGTGCTGGGCGAGCGCCTCAAAAGCGCCGTGGGCGAGGCCGACACGGTGGCGCGCATGGGCGGTGACGAATTCGTGGTGGTGCTGCCGGGCGATCCGGGCAATGGCGCCGGCCTGCGCGTGCTCCAGCGCATCACGGAAGTCATCGCCGAACCGCTGCTGATCCAGGCGCACGAGTTTTTTGTCACGTGCAGCCTGGGCGTGGCGGTGTATCCGGAAGACGGCGCCACGGCCGAGACCTTGACCAAGCACGCCGATATCGCCATGTACCGGGCCAAGGAACTGGGCCGCAACAACTATCAGTTCTATTGCCCGGCGATGAATGCGCGCACCCTGGAGCGCCTGCGGATCGAAGCCGACCTGCGCCACGCACTGGAACGCAACGAGCTGGTGCTGCATTACCAGCCGCAGGTCGATGTCCTCAGCGGCGCCATTGTCGGCATGGAAGCGCTGCTGCGCTGGGAGCATCCGGTGCTGGGGGTGGTCTCGCCGCTGAGCTTCATCGGCCTGGCCGAAGAAATGGGCCTGATCATCCCGATCGGCGCCTGGGTGATCCGCACCGCCTGCCTGCAAAACATGGCGTGGCAAAAGGCCGGGCTGGGCAAGCTGCGCATGGCGGTCAACCTGTCGGCGCGCCAGTTCACCGGCAAGGACTTGCTGCAATCGGTGGCCGATGCGCTGGAAGAAAGCGGACTGGCGGCGCGCTACCTGGAGCTGGAATTGACCGAAAGCATGGTCATGAACGACGTCGACAGCGCCATTACCATCCTGCGCAGGCTCAAGGAGCTGGGCGTGCACATTGCCATCGACGATTTCGGCACTGGTTATTCCAGCCTGTCGTACCTGCGCCGTTTTCCGATCGATGTGTTAAAGATCGACCAATCCTTCGTGGCCGATATTGCGCTCGGGGCCGACGGCGCCGCCATCGTGGTGTCGATCATTTCCCTGGCGCACAGCCTGCGCCTGAAAGTCATTGCCGAGGGGGTGGAAACAGCCGAACAGCTGGCCTTCCTGCGCGAGCATGGCTGCGACGAGGTACAAGGCTACTTCTTCAGCCGCCCGGTGGGCGCGCTGGAATTCGAACATCTGGTAGCGCAAGGAAGGTGTGCGATGGCCTGAACGGCGCGCGGGCGGGGCCGCGCGATGGAGGCGCGGCCCGCGTGGCGGGAATGACTTAAAACGAGTGGCGCATGCCCACGTTCAGGGCCGACCAGCCCTTGCCGCCGTCGGGCGCGGTCATGGCCATGTAGCCGGGACCGGTGCGGTGTTTCACCAGCGAGTAGGCGGTATAGAAATCGGTGCGGCGCGAAATTTGATAGGTGGCGCCGAAGGCCAGCATATCGACATCGCGGTTGGCGCGGTCGCGGTCGTTCTTGCGCACGAACGAGACCAGGTAGGTCATGGCGCGCATCGGCACGGCAACGCCGACCAGGACGTCGCGGCTGTCGGTCGATGGCGTGCTGGCCATGGCGGCGCCGTACGGATTGTCGGGATTCCACAAAGGCGAGTTGCCCCAGCCGCGGTTGGCGCTGTAGGCGGCGTACGCCTTCATGCGGCCCAGGTCGACATTGGCGGCGGCGATGGAATTCTTGGCATCCATGCGCACGCCGAGGGCGGTCGAGGGCGCCACTTTGGCAACGCTTTTGTTCTGGTGCGCGAGGCGCAGGGTGACCGGTCCGTCGGAAACGCCAACCGACAAGCCCCAGGCGCGGCTGTTCTGGCGGTCGCGCTCGAAGTTACTGAGCGCAATGCCGCGCGGCTCGGTCATATCCTGCAAGCCCATGCGCTTGCCCGGATAGCCGAACACCCTGGTGGCGGTCTCCGGACTGCCCGGTTCGAACAGGTCGCTGACATCGACCAGGGACAGGCCGTGCTTGGCCTCGGTCCCGGCAATGGCGGCCCGGTACACGGACGTTTGTGTCTGGGTCTGGGCTTGTGCTCCCGCTGCGCAGGCGCATAAGGCAACAATGGCAAGAGAAGATGTTTTCATGGCGGCACTCCGTACAATTGATTCTACGCTGCTTACGTTATCCCCCAGAAGGAATATTTGTTCTGTCCGTTACCCCACATAGCGCGTTATCATCGTCAATATCGTTTCGACCACCCGGCCCGACAGGACGTAATAGTGATTACCAGAAGCACCAGCAGCGCCAGCGACAAACCATTCCGTTATCCCAAAATGCCAGGCACCCTGCGCGCCGATGTGCTGGCAGTGTTGCTGGCGTCCGACGACATGACAGGGATTGAGAGTATTTTCGACCAAAGAAAGCAAAGCTTGAGCACGGTGATCCGGGCGCTGATCCGCAAGTACGGCTGGCCGATCGAGCGCAGGGATTTTCCGACCAACACGGCCGATGGCCGGGCCGGCTGGGCGTCGGTGTATTGCCTGCCGCAAGAGGTGATCGACGCGGCGCTGGCCGGGTCCGGACGCGACTGGCTGGACGGGGTGCGGGCGGCGCGCGCGGCACGCCGGCGCCGCCCGCTGCGCTCGCCTGGGATCGCGAAAAGCAAGGCCTCTGTCGCGCTTGACGAAGGCGACGGCGAGTAAAGCGCCATCGCCTCAATGCACATTGATGGAATAACAAAGGGAAAAATGGGGCCGGACATGTACAAAGTCGCCAACATTGGCCGGGGATGGCTGGCAGTGATGGCCAAACCGGTCGCGGGCGAATGGATTGAAGACGAGTTTTCCGGGATCGCCAGACATGGCGTAACGGAAATGGTGTCCTTGCTTGAGCGGCACGAAATCCGCGAACTGGGTTTGACCGAAGCGCCCGCGCTGTGCGCGGCCAACGGGATCGCGTTCACGTCGTTCCCGATTGCCGACCGCGGCCTGCCGGCCTCACCCGGCGTGTTTGCACTGGTGCGGGAGATCGCCCAACGGATCGACGATGGTGCGCATACGGTGATTCATTGCCGCGCGGGAATCGGGCGTACCGGCTTGCTGGCCGCCGCCGTGCTGGTGCGGCATGGGCATACGCCCGATGCGGCGTTCAAGCTGGTGTCGACGGCGCGCGGCGTCCAGGTGCCCGACACGGCGGAGCAAGTCGACTGGGTCGTCCGGCACCAACAACGCCTGCAACTGGCCGAATGAGCAGGGAATGCCGGCGATGATGGCAAAGCGACATCGGCTCGATGACACCTCGAACGACACCCTCAAGGCCCTGGCGGCAAACGGAATGCTGCCGGACGACATGATTGGCCTGTTGATCTCGCAGCGATGCGCGATTGCAGCAGCAATCGTGGCCGTTCGTAGCTCGTATGGAATGACGCTTGCCGAGGCCAAGCGCCTCATTGCTGCTAATGTGCACTATGCCACCGTGCATGACGCCAACCTCCCTCTTCACGACGCCCTGGCACGCCATGCGGACGAGGGCGACGCAAAGCTGGCCTGACTGGGCGCCATCCCATCGTTCCCGCCGCCGGCGACGCAATGACGTACTTGGGCCCCCGCCTGCGCGGGGGCGACGGTGTTGAGGACGTCGGGATCGATGCCCGCTTCGAGGCCGGACTGGACCTGATCCCGACTGGCCTGGACGCCAAGATCGGCAGCGGCGCAGGCGAGACTTAGACTCCTAGAACTCTTCCCACGCGTCGGCATCGGCGGCCGCCTTGGGAACCGGCTTGGGCGCGGGCTTCGGAGCGGCGCCGGCGAGCCGGGCGGCTGGCTTGGCGGCCGGCCTGGCCGCCGCCGCAGGCGCCACCCTGGCGCGCGCCGGCGTGCGCAGCGCCAGGGTCGTGCCTGTGGCGGCCACCTCGTCGCCATGCAGCTTGAACACGCTGACCGCCTCGGCCAGCTGCACGGCCTGGCTCTGCATGCTCGCCGCCGCCGCGGCGGCCTGCTCGACCAGCGCCGCGTTTTGTTGCGTGGCATTGTCCATCGCCACGATCGCCCCATTCACCTGGTTGATCCCGGCGCTCTGCTCGGCGCTGGCGGCGGCGATCTCGCCCATGATGTCGGCCACCTGGCGCACCGAGCCCATGATTTGGTCCATGGTCGCGCCGGCCTGAGTCACCAGCTCGCTACCGGTCTCGACCTTGCCCACCGAATCGTCGATCAACGCCTTGATTTCCTTGGCCGCGCTGGCCGAG
This sequence comes from Massilia sp. CCM 8734, assembly GCF_011682155.1. Classification (NCBI taxonomy): domain Bacteria; kingdom Pseudomonadati; phylum Pseudomonadota; class Betaproteobacteria; order Burkholderiales; family Oxalobacteraceae; genus Massilia; species Massilia sp. CCM 8734. Next base: position 14,355 of record NZ_WHJI01000037.1, on the reverse strand, counting down.
CGCTGCGCCAGGTTGCGCACTTCGGACGCCACCACCGCAAAGCCGCGCCCCTGCTCGCCGGCACGGGCCGCCTCGACCGCCGCGTTCAGGGCCAGGATATTGGTCTGGAACGCAATGCCATCGATCACACTGATAATATCGACGATCTTGCCCGAACTTTCGCGAATCGCACCCATCGTTCCGACCACGTCGCTGACCACCCGGCCACCCTTGTTGGCGTGCTCGGCGGCGGAAACCACCAAGGTGTTGGCCTGGCGCGCGTTGTCGGCGTTTTGCTTGACGATCGAGGTCAGTTCTTCCATCGACGAGGCGGTTTCTTCCAGGCTGGCGGCCTGGTTTTCGGTGCGCGAGGCCAGGTCCATGTTGCCGGCCGCGATTTCCGTCGAGGCGGTGGTGATCGTATCGGTGCCGCTGCGCACCGCGCCGACGGTGCGGGTCAGGCTCTCGACCATGTCTTTGAGGGCGCTGAGCAGGCGCCCGGTTTCATCCTGGCGGGTGACGACGATGCGGGTGGTCAGGTCGCCGCGCGCCACCGTCTCGGCCAGCGCCACCGCCTCGCCGATGGGAACGGTCACCGAGCGCGTGATCAGCCAGCCCGCCAGCGCCGATACCGCGGTCGCCAACGCCAGCAGCAGCAACATCAACATTGCGGCCGAGCTCGACGCATCCGCCGCCTCCTTGCCATCGCGCGCCATCAGGCCCGTCTGGTACTTGAGGACCGCGTCAAGCCGCCCGAAGTAGGCGTTCTGCACTGGAATGACATCCTTGAACAGATAGGGCACGGCGCCCTCGCGCCCGCCCTCCTCGAACAGTTTGACCGCTTGCGAACGCAGCTGGAAATAGGCATCGAAGGCCTTGGCCTGGTCCTGGAACAATTGTTTAGCCTCGTCGGAGAGCATCATCGCTCCCAGCTTGGCGGCTGCCTCGGCGCCGGTGCGGTCGGCGTCGAGCATGCTGCTCAACAAGGCTTTGGCCTGGGCCGGATCGGGCGCCAGCATGGCGTTGCGCAGCGACTGCGCGCCACGGTTGGCGTAGCTGCGCATCACATTGGTCAGTTCGACCTGCACGTAGCGGTCGTTGACGATATGGTCGGTCAGGGAACTGGTGTAGCGGATGCGGTTGATGCCGAGCAGCGACATCACCAGCAGGAGGCAAATCGTCAAGCCGAACCCGATTGCCAGGCGCGCACCAATTTTCAGATGGGAAAACATCACGACAATCTCCTTGACGAACGTTCAGGGGGCGAACCGATGCGAACGATTGTAAGCCCGCCGCGTGCGATATCGTCAAGGAGTGTTGTTATGCGGCACATTGCGTGCCGCTGCGCGTTAACGCTGGGCCGGGACGAATTCCTGCAGCACGGCCTGGCGCAGCAAGGTCGGCGGCACCAGCCCCTGCGCCAGCACGAAGTCGTTGAAGGCCTGGCGGTTGAACTTGCGGCGCAAAGCCACCTCGGCCGCCTGGCGCGTTTCCATCAGGCGCTGGTAGCCGTAGAAATACGAGGTCGCCTGGCCCGGCGCGCGGAAGGTGTAGCGCTGCATTTCCTGGGTCGCCATGCCCTCAGACAAACCGACCTCGTCCATCAGAAAGGCTTTCACGCCCTCGGGCGTGATCTCGCCCAGGTTCACCATCGGATCGAGGAAGGCGCGGGCGGCGCGATGCATGCGCGCTTGCAGCGCAAACAACTGGCCGTCGAGCGGCTCGTACGGTTGCATTTCGGCTTCCGCGTACAAGGCCCAGCCCTCGACGTTGACGCTGTTAAACGCAAACACCGCGCGCGCGGTCGACACGCCGGTTTCGATCATCTTGGCAAATTGCAGCTCGTGGCCGGGCCGCGCTTCGTGCGCGGTCAGGGTCCAGGTTGCCGCCTCGTGGGTAAAGTCGTCGAAGGCGAGCATTTTTCCCTTGGCGTCGGGCGGCATGCCGGCGGTCAGGACGAACTCGCCGTATTCGCCGGTGTTGCCGATCAGGCGTGGCGGATTCATGTGCGGCGCCGGCTGCGCGGCGCTCTCGGCCGTGCTGGCCATGCGGATCACCGCCTTGCGCTCCGGCAGCGACACGATTTTCTGTTCGCGCACGGCCGCTTCGATCTGGGTCAGGCGGTCGGCGTACAAGGGCATCACGCGGTCGGGCGCAATCTGCTGTTTTTTCAGCTCGGCCATGACGGCGCGGTAATCCGGATTGGCCAGTTTGCGCTCGCGCGCGATCAGGCCCGCCGTGATATTCATCTGGTTGCGGATTTCGGCAAACGAGGTCAGCGCCTTGGCAATCAATTCCTGCGGGCTGATATCGACGCCGAACTGGCGCAGGTTATTCGCATACACCTCGGCCGGTAAACGATGGTCGCTACGGGCGCGCGGCAGGATCTGCTTTTTCACGTGTTCGTTGTAGGCGGTCAGCTGCGTTTCGAGCGCGGCGAAACTCGGTTCCCAGCCTTGCAGCTCGCTTTTGGCGAGCAGCTCCTTGATCCCCTTGATCAGGGTCGGGCTATCGTTGATCGCCTGTTCCACTTCATCCTTGAAAGGACCGATCAGGGTTTTGTTCGCTTTCAGGCGTTCCTGCAGGCGCTCGGCCGCCAGTTCGGTGGCCGGGCGATAGCCCTTGGCCAGGCCGGCGTATTTCTGCAGGCGCACCAGCAGGGACTTCTGGCGTTCTTTGGGAATGCGCGGATCGAGCGTCTGGCGCACCACGCCAAACAGCTGCGCGGCCAGGTTATCGAACGGCACAAAGTATTTACGATCGAGACTGGCCGCGCGCAGCTGGTCTTCGGCGCTGCCGATCAGGATATCGATATCCTGGCGGATCTTGGCGTCGGTTTCGGTTTTGCGGCGTTTTTGCAGTTCGGCGATGACGGCGCGGGTATCTTTATTGGTCTGCTCGAAGTGATCGCGCGAGAGGTCGCTAATCTGCTCGTCGTAACCGTCGACGCCCAAGCCGCTGGCGCTTTCGGGCTCGTACTTGGCCATGACGTTCAGTACCAGCTTGGCATTGGCATTACTTTTGGTGACCCACGCAGGTTCGGCGGCGGAAACAGCGGCGCACAGCGACAGCATGGCCAGCGCGACGGCGGCACGGACGGTGCGAATGGGGGTATGGGACTTCGGCATGACGCTCCTTGTTTTATACATATGCGTGCGGCCGGGAACCGGCAGGATACGCGGAGCATGGTTTTACCAGATTGCGGCCGAATGATCAAAGTTTCCGATCAGGCTGACATGCGCATGGCACGCATGCCGCCATCTTACAGCCTGCCGAATACCTCATCGAATGCGGCGAAGGTGCCGCGATCGCTTCGGTCGAGCACCGCAAACGTGACGTGGCTGAACGCATTCTGGTAACGCGGGTTATGCAGCAACTGCGCGCCAAACCAGCCCGCCATTTCACTGGGCAGGTTGCCGAACACGCCGCAACCCCACGCGCCGAGAATCAGGTCGGTGTGGCCGTGATGCAGGGCCAGCGCCAGCAGCTTGTCGATCCGCCGCAGCATGCACGCTTCCACATCCGGCATGCGTTCCGGTTCATTGCGCGCCAGCGCGCCGCGGTTGACGGCGGGCGCGGTGACGAAACTGGCCACATAAGGCGCGTCGAGAAACCCATACGCATCGTCGCGAAATACCGGCACCTTGGGCGAGTAGATCATGTCGTCGTTGTAGATGCACGAGCGCAGCGCGCGGTTGGCGGTGTACATCTCCGTCATCTGCACAATGCACGCGTACAGGCCGGACGACTTGGCCAGGTTTTCTTCCTGCGCTTCGGAGCCGCCGAGAAAACCGCCGCCCGGGTTTTTCGCCGAGGCGAAATTAAGGCACAGCGGATCCGGGCGTCCCGCGCCGACAATGCGCCGCGCGGCGGCCAGGCTCGATTCGTTGCGCACCTCGAACTGCGTGGTTCTCGCTTCGCCGCGAACCGGCGCCTGGCTCAATTGCGCCAGGCTGTCGGACGAATAATGGCGCGACTGCGCCACGGCCAGCGCCTGCGCAGCGGCTATCGACACCTCCTCCCCGCGCCCATTCTGGTAACTTCCCCCGTTCCATGACCGCCAGGGTTTCTTGCGCAATCGATGCGCGACGATCTCGATTGATACTCATTGCTGTTCCTTCTTATTATGGTTGCCATTGATTTGCATCGCTCCAGCATAAATGACTTAGTGGAGAAATGCAACTAACTTAGTTGTAATTTTTAACTAACGCCGCGAAAGTGATAGAATCCGCGTTCACGACAACGAGGACACGATGGGTAACGCCGATCTCACTGAACAGGAATATCTCGCCAGCTACAACGTCCACGCATTCGATGTGCCATTGACCAGCGTCGACCTGGTGATTTTCACGGTGCGCGAGCAAGCCTTGCAGGTGCTGCTGGTGCACCGTGGCGCCCATCCGGCCAAAGGGCAATGGGCGCTGCCCGGCGGGTTTATCGATATCCGTAACGACCCGGACCTGGACGGAACGGCCTTGCGCAAGCTGCGCGAAAAGACCGGGGTGACGGCGCCCTATCTTGAGCAATTGCAGGGATTCGGCAGCAGCACGCGCGATCCGCGCGGCTGGTCGGCCACGTTCGCCTATTTTGCACTGATTGGATCAAGCCATATCGAATTGCAGCACGGAGCGGGAGCCGACGCCGCCTCCTGGCATCCGGTCGGCGCGACCGGGGTGGACATGGACCTGGCGTTCGATCACGGCGTGATCCTGGCCACGGCAGTCCAGCGGTTGCGCAACAAGGTCGAATACACCTCGCTGCCGGCACACCTGCTGGCGCCGGAATTCACCCTCTCCGATTTACAGCGCGTGTATGAAATCGTGCTGGGGCGGCCAATCGATAAAAGCGCCTTTCGCAAGCGCGTGAAGGAAGGCGACTTTCTGGAAGAAATCACCGGCAAGCAGCGCCATGGCAGCAATCGTCCGGCGCAGCTGTACCGCATTCGCAGCGGGCAGCCGACGGTGTTTTTCAGCAGGACGATGGGGGCGTGATGGTCATGCCGTCCGATCCGCTTGGCAGATGCCAGGTCGGCAGTGGCTCATGGCGCCCTTTCCACTCCTGCGGAATGGCTGCCGCACCGGCGCAGCAGGTCACGATGCCGCCCACGATGGCGCAGATGGTATCGCGGTCGCCGCCCGCGCTGACGGCCAGCCACAGCGCCTCTTCATAGTTATCCAGATGGTGACTGCAGCACCACAGCGCAAACGGCACGGTGTCTTGCGCCGACATGCCGACGCCGTTGCCAAGAATCGACACCGCGAACTGCACTGATTTGACGCTGCCGATCGACTGCGCCCGCACGATGCGCGAACGCACCTCGCCCGGCGGCAGCAGCGCCAGCACGCCCTCAAGAAAATCGCGTGACGTCGGCAGCGCGGCGCATCCGCGCAGACGGCTCGCCTGCGCGGCGGCCAGCGCCACAGCCACGGCGCCGGCCACGCCTTCGGTGTGCGCGTGCGTCACTTGTGCCGACAGCGCCGCCTGCGCAGCGGCCTGCGCCAGATCGTCGGCGAAGAAAGCGCCCAGCGGCGCCGCGCGCATGGCCGCGCCATTGCCCCACGAGCCCTGCCCTTCGAAGGTGCTGCCGGCGACCGCGCGCCAATCCTCGCCCTCGCGAATGCGGGCCAGTACCCGATGCATCGACGGGCCGTAGGCGCGGTCGTAATCGTAGTGCGCGGCCAGGCTGGCGGCCAGGAGGTCCTGGTCGACATGGCCACGGCGCGCCAGCACGGCCAGGATCGACAGCGACATCTCGGTATCGTCGGTGTAATGCCACGGCGATGGCGGCAAGCGGCGTTCGGCCACGTCGGCGTCCGGATCGACCAGCTGGAAAAAGCACTGGCCGAACGCATCGCCGACCGACAGGCCGTCAAGCGATTCAAGTGCGCGGGAGAGTCGATTCATGGTGCAGTGCCCGCTGGGTGACGTACGTTCAGGGGCCGCCTCGGGTGGCAAGCGTTGCTCGGGCGGGCAAGTAGTGTTCTCAGTGGTCATGCTTTCCTCGTTGTGGCGCCGTTGCCACTATGATACGTACAAATTCCACCAAGCAGTGCCAATCCATTGGTCAATACACGATTGACTGATAATATATTGCCTCAAGGCATACACACAAACCAAAAACCAACTTTCCGGCCCGTTCGCGGCGTCGCCAACTGCAAGGAACGACCCACATGGCGCTCGCACAAGCGGTACATGACACGCTGCACGTTGCTGCGGAAGCGGCATATCAAGCCTTCCTTACGGTGCAAGAGGCCGACTTCCCGCTGACCTGCTTCCAGGTCGACAGCCACGGCCGCAGCCAGGCGAGCACCCTGCGCGGCGAACTTCCCCTGTCCGCGCCACAGCGGCGGGCGTACATGCATGCGTTGCCAGCCGGCTCGGTGCTCAGTTTCATGCTGTTCAGCGCCGGTGCGCGCTTTAACGACAGTACCGCGGCGCGCGGCCTGTACCTGGAATTCGGGCGCGGCCCGCAGGAACTCGACGGCGTGGTCCTGCTGCTGCCGTATGCCACCAAGGCGAGCGCCGGGCGTTTTTTCGCCGGCATGCTGCGCGCGACCGAGTGCCCCGACGCCAGCGCGGCGCTGCTGGACGAGATATTGCAAGCTTTTCGCGCCGTCTTGGGCAGCCTCGGCAGGCGCGAATGGATGCGCGCCCTGGAATACGACAAGACCGGCGTGCCCAGCCAGGCCGAGTTCGAGGCTAGTTCGGCGCCACTGCCCTTGCGCGCCGCCACGCTCGATCCGGCCAGCACCCAGGCCGACTGCAACAACGAGATCAACCACTACCTCGATGCGCTGGTCGAGCGTTACCCGTTTGCCGACGGCCTCGCATTTCGCGACGCGCTTTACCAGCTGGAGCTGGACTTCAGCGTGCCCAGCCTGCTGCGCATCGACGATTTCCTGGGACAGGCGGCCGCGTCCCTCGGCATGCCGGAAAGCGACTTCCTCGACCGCCGCGCCAACCTGAATTTTCTTCACTGCCTGGCGGCGTACTGCGGCAAGGTCGTCGCCAAGGCGTCCGCCTCCTGGGTCGACTGGTATACCTGCGATCAATGGCACAAAAAATACCCGAGGCGCGCCAGGCTGGCCGCCACGCCCTATCCCGCCCTGGTCGCCGAGTTCAACGGCGGCGCCGAGGCGGCGCCCTTCCTGCCGGTCGAGCTGATCCTGGGCCGTCTGTTTCGCGGAGAAACTTCCCAGCAGTTCCGCAGCGCGCTCACGGACCTGGCGGCGACGGTGCAGGCGGGCCGGCCGCGCCAGATCAACGACGAAATGCCGCTGATCCAGCAGATGATCGATGCGCTGCCGCCGCTGGGCATGCACTATCTCGATCTGGCGCGGCCGGACTGGATTGCCGGTAACACCTTTGAACACTGGTACGACAACTACCGCACCCTGTTCCGGGGTGGCCGGGTGGTATGGGGCGTGACGGTGCAGGCCAACTATGCCATTTTCGAACCCGGCAGGGAGGACTGCCTGGGCCAGATCATGTACGACCCGCATGGCATCGTGCCGCCGGAACAGTTGCGTCAGGCCACCAGCCGCTTCGTCAAGGTCAAGGGTTGCCGCCTGTCGGATCCGAGGCTGTCGTTCTTTTCCGATTTCCTGACAGAAGAACATGTCAGCGTCTTCGGTTTGCGCATGCCGTACAGCATTTCCAGCGACGATATCTGCACCTCGGCGATCATCTATCCGCGCAAACATTTGCAGGGCGAGCGGCTGTGCCAGCCGTTCTATCCCCTGCTCATCCACGACGACGTCCCCGGCGTGGCGATGATCCTGCCACGGCGCTTCTGGACACCGGGCCTGCTCGAGATGTAGGACGATCTGAGCTGACCGCAGCCAGCACCCGCTATTTTGAACAAGACCAACCAGGATTTCCGGCAATGATCATCGGCATCGATTTAGGAACCACCAACAGCCTGGCCGCGGTATGGCGCGACGGCAAAGCCGAGCTCATTCCGAACGCGCTCGGGCATGTGCTCACGCCCTCCTGCGTCAGCCTGGCCGACGACGGCGCCATCCTGGTCGGCCTGCCGGCGCGCGACCGCCTGCTGACCAATCCGTCCCTGTCGGCCGCCGCCTTCAAGCGCACCATGGGCACCGACCGGCGGATCCGCCTCGGCACGCGCGAGTTTCGCCCGGAGGAATTGTCGGCGCTGGTGCTCAAGTCGCTGGTGGCCGACGCCGAAGCCTTCCTCGGCGAACCGGTGCACGAAGCGGTGATCACCGTGCCCGCCTACTTTAACGATATCCAGCGCAAGGCCACGCGCATCGCCGGTGAACTGGCCGGCCTGAAAGTCGAGCGCCTGCTCAACGAACCGACCGCCGCCGCCCTCGCCTACGGCTTGCACAACGCGCCGCTCGAATCGCAATATCTGGTGTTCGACCTGGGTGGCGGCACCTTCGACGTGTCGATCCTGGAACTGTTTGCCGGCGTCATGGAAGTGCGCGCCACCGCCGGCGACAATTTTCTTGGCGGCGAAGACTTTACCGACGCGCTGGTCAAAGGCTTTATCGAGCACGTCGGGCGCGACGCCGGCCTGCGCAGCGAAGAACTGACCCCGGCCCAGCACGCCGGGCTGCGCATCGAAGCCGAACGGGTCAAGCGCGCGCTGTCGGGCCACGACCTGGCCACCTTCCGCTTCCAGCCGCACGAGCGCGAACTGCGCTGGGACGTCAGCACGGCCGACTACGAAACCCTGTGCGCGCCCTTGCTGGCGCGCCTGGCGGCCCCGCTCGAACGCACCTTGCGCGATGCGGGCTTGATGCCGTCCGACCTGGACCGCATCGTGATGGTCGGCGGCGCGACCCGCATGAGCATCGTGTACCGCATGCTGGCGCGCCTGTTCGGGCGCTTTCCCAGCCGCGACATCAATCCCGACGAAGCGATCGTGATGGGCGCGGCCGTGCAAGCCGGCCTGAAAGCGCGCGACGCGGCCCTCAAGGACGTGGTCATGACCGACGTCTGTCCCTACACCCTGGGCATTGAAACCTGCCAGCAGTACGACACCAACCGCTACCGCGACGGGGTGTTCTCGCCCATCATCGAACGCAATACGACGATTCCCGCCAGCCGCTGCGAAACCTACGGCCCGACCAGCCGCGAGCAGACGTCGGTGCGGATCAAGGTGTTCCAGGGCGAAAGCCGGGACACCAGCGACAATATCGAGCTCGGTTCGCTGTCGGTGCCGCTGCCCGCGCAGAGCTCGGCGGACAAGGAAGTCGACGTGCGCTTTACCTACGACATCAACGGCTTGCTCGAAGTGGAAGCGACCGTGCGCGCGACCGGCCTGGTACGCACCCTGCTGATCGAGCAAAGCCCGGGCGCGATGTCGCCCGATGACATCGCGCTCAGCCTGGCGGCGATCGCCCGCCTCAAGGTGCCTCCGCGCGAATGGGCCGAGGTGCAAGCCCTGCAGGAACGCATGAAGCGGCTGTACGAACAAAGCCTGGGCCAGCGGCGCGCCTGGATCGGCGAGCGCGTCGACCAGTTCGACACCATCGTGGCGCGCCAGAACCCGCGCGAGATCGCCAGGGCGGTCCAGATCCTGGGCGAAGCCTTACTGCAATTTGACACGAGTGCCTTGCTATGAGCATGTGGACCATACTCGGCATCGAGCCCACGCGCGAGCGCCGCGCCATCAAACTGGCCTACGCCGCGCGCCTGAAGCTGACCAATCCGGAAGACGACCCGCAGGGTTTCCAGGTCCTGCGCGAAGCCTACGAGCGGGCGCTGTCGATGGCCGACAGCATCGTCAACCCTCTGCCGGCCACGGCCGCGTGGGAGGGCGACGCTGGCGCGCACGCAGCGCCAGCGGCCGGGGGGTTTCCCGACCTCGGCGCGCTGGAGCGGCCGGCGCGCGGGCCTGGCGCGCCGCCGGCGCCCGCAGGCCAGGCGCAGCGCCACGGCGGCCGCGCGCCCCTGCCCGCGCTGGCGCTCGAGCACCCGGTGGCGGGGCCGCTGATCCTGACTGTGCGGCTCGAAACCGACGCCGAGATCGCGCAGCAAGCCGGGCAGCGTCACCAACCCGGCCCGCGCCCGGTCACGCCGTACTTCAAGCGGCCCGCGCCGATCTTCGACAGCGCCACCCTGGCGCGCATGGCGCACCAGTTGTGCGAGCAGTTGCACGCCATTGACGCGGGCGCGCGCGCGGCTGGCTTCGGGGAACTATTGCGCGAGCACCAATGGGATGCACCCGGGTTCACCCAGCAACTGGCACCGGCGCTGGTGGCCGTCATCGAGGAAAAATGGGACACGCACTGGCGCCTGGTTGCCCCCATCGGTGCGCACTACGGCTGGAAGACTAGCGGCGCCGCCCAGCGAAGCGGCGACGTGGCCATGCTGATGCAGCGCGCGCTGGCACGCGCCTGGAGCGCGCCGATCCTGTCGCTGGCGCCGGGGCACCCGGCGCGCACCGCCTTGACCATGCTGGCGGGCGAGCTCGACGAGTCCACAGTCCGGCAAGACGCAAAAAATGCGGCCAAGGTCGGGGCCTTGCGCGCCCTGGTGGAGCAGCTCAAGGAAGCGCCGGCGGAGGCCTTGCCGCACCTGGTCAACGCGCGCACGCTGGCGTGGTGGACACGCTTTCTCACGCAGCACGCGAGGCTGCGCGACGTCGACGAACGCTCCCGGCTGCGCGAGGCCGAGGAGCGCGCGGACCAGTTGATCCAGCGCGCGGCGGTCGAGGCCCAGGCCGAGCACGTCCCGGCCCTGCTGCGCCCGATCGCGGCCACCCGCGAAGGATGGAAGCGCATCGTGACCGGCGCTTTGGCGGTCGTCATTGTGTTGATTGCGATCAAAATATTCACGCAATAATCCGGGCGGCGTGGTGAACCAAACGCAAGCGCCAGTGACTCAGGGGCCGGCGGGCGGCACTATCCTTGCCCGCGATTGCGTGCTTGCTGTTTCTTCATGTGCCGTGTCCAGAGGAGGTCGAAGCATGCCAGGACAATGGCAAACGCACGCGATCTCGCCCGCCCCGTGCGCTGTCGGCGTTCGCCCTCGATGACGACATCGAGCACCCATTTCCGAGGATGGTTATTGGCGGCTTTCGTGTAGCGACTGAGCAGCTTGTCTGTGGCGTGAGACGCGAACGGTAATTGGCGGTCAATCAGATACACGAACGCAGGGTGAAAACTTTTGCGCGGCCCGTTGATGATGACCTCGACACAGGCGGGGATCTCGGTGCCATCGCGAAGAATGGCGACAGCCGACACGAGATAATGATCGCATGCCGATGCCGGCACAACGCTGTGGGCAGTGGGCCGGACCCACGTTTCATCCTGCCCGTCCGTGTCGATCTCATCCATCGCCCACTGCCAGACAGGGCAGGAACGCAGATCGGCCGGCAATAACTTTCCGACCGGCCTGGCGGCGTGCGCATCGATCTGCGGCATCAGTTGTCCGCCAGGCGTGCGCGCGGGACCCATCCCTGGACTTTTCGTCCACTTTTGGGATTGGTGTAGTTGGCATACACGAACGCACCGGAACGCAAGCTGGTGGTCAGGTGATCGCCGGGCACCACGAACACGCCAGGCATGGCGCAGACGGGATCGGGCGCGCTCAGGAATTGCAGGCGCCCGCCGCCCGCAACGCGGCCGGCCTGCGGCGCGCTCGAGGGCTCGGCGTTTTTCTGGGCCAGGAAGCCGTTCGCGCTGCACAGGCTCGGCGATTCGAATGCCATGATCACCTCGCCATCCTTCCACTGATAACTTTCCACGGCGGCTTGCGGGTCGGCCCGGTTGTTCAGATGCACTACCGGCTCGGCCCCGGCCATGCCGCTGCCGGCAAGCTCGCGGCAGCTTCCGAATTCCTTGGACAGCCTGGGAGCGCCGCTTGATAGTTCCAGCAGCAGATAAGCGTGCTTGCAGCTCGTGCCGGCGCGGCGCGCTTGTACCAGCACATAGTCGCGCTCGTCCGTGGACGCGACGGCCGACAAGCTTGCGCCGCTGGCGCCGATGGTGGCGACGTTCTTGCCGGCGACGATCAGATCGGCGCCTTGCGCACCCGCCGTCACCTCCACCCTGCCGTGGCGGGCGTCGATCCCGGTGACAGGCGCCGCCGCCATGGCCAGCAACGGGGCGAACAGGATCGCGGTGGTGAGTTTTTTGATGTGGAGTGAGGTCATGTGCGCGCCAAAAAGTAGCTCGTATTCTATCAGCGATGCGAACGCCGGCCCATAGCCGTTGCGCTTGCGTATCCCAACGCACGCACCTCGGTCATGGGATCGATTATGATGGGGCTACAATCATTATCGAATTCACATCGCCAACATCCTATGCAACAGTTCACGCTCCAGCAAAAATCGTTTCTGCTTCTTCTCGCCGTGGTTACCATCGGCTTCGGCTCGATCCTGGCGCCGTATGCCGGCGCCGTGTTCTGGGGCGTGGTGCTGGCGATCCTGTTCGCGCCACTGAACCGCTGGCTGCTCAAGAAAACCAATAACAAACCGAACCTGGCGGCCTTGCTGACCTTGCTGTCGATCGTGGTGATGGTGATCTTGCCGCTGGCCCTGATCGCGGTGTCGCTGGTCGACCAGGCCGCCACTGTGTACGAGATGGTGCGCTCGGGCGACCTGAGCGTGGGCACCTACTTCAAGAAAATCATGAGCGCGCTGCCGCAGTGGGCGGTTAGCCTGCTGGAACGCTTCGACCTGAGCACCCTGTCGAAGTTGCAGCAGAAAATGACGGAAGGCGCCTCGCAGGTCAGCCAGACCGTGGCGCGCCAGGCGATCCACGTGGGCAGCTATACCTTCGACCTGATGGTCAGCATGTGTATCATGCTGTACCTGCTGTATTTCCTGCTGCGCGACGGGCAATCGCTGGCGGCGCGCATCCGCGGCGCCGTGCCGCTGAGCCGCAAGTACAAGCAGCGCCTGTTCAACAACTTCACCGCCGTGACCCGCGCTACCGTCAAGGGCAACATCCTGGTGGCGATTGCGCAGGGTGCGCTGGGCGGGATGATTTTCTGGTTCCTGGACGTGCAGGCGCCGGTGCTGTGGGGCGTGGTGATGGCCTTCCTGTCGCTGCTGCCGGCCATCGGCGCGGCGCTGGTGTGGGCGCCGGTGGCGGTGTATTTCCTGGTCACGGGGTCGGTGTGGGAAGGGGTCACCCTGATCGCCTTCGGCGTGATCGTGATCGGCCTGGTCGACAACATCCTGCGCCCGATTTTGGTCGGCAAGGATACCAAGATGCCCGACTATGTGGTGCTGCTCTCCACCGTGGGCGGCATGGCGCTGTTCGGCTTGAATGGCTTCGTGATCGGCCCGGTGGTGGCGGCGCTGTTCATCGCGTCGTGGGATTTGTTTGCCTCGGCCAGCGAGTTTCATACGGATTGAACAAGGTGTTAAGAGCATCGCCACAAGCCCGGTTTAGCACAGCAATATCATGCCTACATCCAAGAGAATCGAATGAAATTTTACATCCCTGAGCTGGCTGTTGCTACGCTTCTTCCACCACAGCAAAAGTTGCAGCCCAAGTTCGGCGGGAAGCCGTGGGGATTTCCGATACAGCAATGGCCAGGCTGCAGGGAATGCGGCACGCCCATGGCATTGCTGGCACAGCTTCCCCACGCGCCCCCGGCCCTGGTGCTCGGAGACGAAGCGGATGTGCTGCACCTGTTCCAATGCCCGGAAGGCGGCTGCAGCAGCTATGACTTTCAAGCGGGCTGCACCGCCGGCATGATCGTCAAGCAAGCCGAACTCACGCAAGGCCTGACGGAGGCCCCGGCGCCATCCGAAAACAGGGAAGGGATTGCGCTCAATGGCGAACTGTGGATAACTGGCTGGACCGAACAGGAAGACGGGATTGCAGAGAGCTTGACGGAGGCGTTTTTTGACTGGGAGCAGTTCGATGCGCTACCGGAAAGCATCCAATCGTTTGGTTTCGAAGCCTGCCGGCGCACCAAAAGCGGCAGCGTCCCGCTGTGGGGCGGCAACGGCATCGCACAACACCCACCCGCGCCATTCGAATTCCTGATGCAAGTAGGCACGTCGCTATGCTTGCACGGCCCCATGCCCGCTGCCGACGCAATGGGCTGCGACACGCGCATCAATCATGCGCAAGGGGACGGTGGCCATCTGCCGGTGTCTGGCAATGCGAAAAAGGCGAATGCGCCATGGTTCGCCCAGCAGGACGAGGGCGCCGACGGCTTCTATGTCGAGATAGCCAATTTTGGCAGCGACGGCACCGCTTACGTGTTTATCGATCGTAGTACCTCGCCGCCCCGGATTGCCTGGTCCTGGAGCCGCTAGTCTTACTGTGTCACAAATTGAATTATATGCGTATACTGTTGAACTGTCTATATAACTGCAGGAGACGGGAATGACAAATTTGGCTGATCTGGATGTTTATCTTGAGCGCCTGTGCGACGCAG
>NZ_WHJI01000379.1:0-212 GCF_011682155.1 Massilia sp. CCM 8734 | reverse complement strand
GCCAATTGCAAAACGATTTTTCTGAACTGGCCGACATCAGGAGAGCACAATTTTTCATCGCTTTTTCGTGATGTCGGACGAAATTTGATCGTTTACGGCGGCGGAATCATGGCTAATCTCATTTTTAAGGCGTGGGGATGCCGTACCTGAAACATTCGGAGCGGAATCGAGAGAAAGTTGAGCGGTATGGTCATCGTCGAAGTCGCATCAAC
>NZ_WHJI01000378.1:0-213 GCF_011682155.1 Massilia sp. CCM 8734 | reverse complement strand
TCGCCAATTGCATGCGCTTGTTGCTGCACGCGGCGGCCTACATCCTGCATCAGCAACTGCGTACCGAAGGGCTGCGGCATACCGCGCTGTCGCAGGCGCAGCCATCAACGGTCATTGCCAAACTGTTCAAAATCGCCGTGCAGGTCAGGCAGTACAAGAACAAGATCGTCCTTCACCTTCCGAGCGCCTGTCCGGCCAAACATCTGCTCCGGA
>NZ_WHJI01000377.1:0-214 GCF_011682155.1 Massilia sp. CCM 8734 | reverse complement strand
GTTGATGCGACTTCGACGATGACCATACCGCTCAACTTTCTCTCGATTCCGCTCCGAATGTTTCAGGTACGGCATCCCCACGCCTTAAAAATGAGATTAGCCATGATTCCGCCGCCGTAAACGATCAGATTTCCTCCGATATCACGAAAAAGCGATGAAAAATTGTGCTCTCCTGATGTCGGCCAGTTCAGAAAAATCGTTTTGCAATTGGCTC
>NZ_WHJI01000376.1:0-217 GCF_011682155.1 Massilia sp. CCM 8734 | reverse complement strand
TGTTTCAGCATGGCGGTGCCGGCTTGCAGCAGCATCTGGCTGGTGGTCATCTTCGAGCTTTCGCTGGCGAAGTCGACGTCCATGATGCGGCCGGTGGCGGCCTTGCTGTTGGTGCTGATGTTCGACAGGTTGTTGTAGACGTGTTCCAGGCGGTTGGCCGAGGCGCCCAGGGCCGAGCGCACGGTGCCGATCGAGGCCAGCGCGGTCGAGAGCAGGT
>NZ_WHJI01000375.1:0-218 GCF_011682155.1 Massilia sp. CCM 8734 | reverse complement strand
GTTCAATCGGGTAGGGGGGCTATTGCCCGCGACATCGTGATCGTCACTGAGGAGCTCATGTATCGCCGAACCGGCACTGCGGTGGCAGTTTATGAAACATTCAGGCTAGCAGCCTGTCGGACTTGGGATCGTCGGCTGCAAAAATACCTGGGACGGTCCATATTTCGCCGCTTTCTCGGCCAATAGCTCGCTATTGGCACTGCGAAATCGTCAAAATC
>NZ_WHJI01000374.1:0-218 GCF_011682155.1 Massilia sp. CCM 8734 | reverse complement strand
TATTTCGCCGCTTTCTCGGCCAATAGCTCGCTATTGGCACTGCGAAATCGTCAAAATCTGGCCTCGCCCAGCTATTTTTTCGCTTCGACTCCCCAAGTCCGACAGGCTGCTAGCCTGAATGTTTCATGAACTGCCAGTGCGTTGCTGGCTGGACGATACGAAACCTCGTCGGCAGTGTTTTCGATGGTCGCGGGTAATGGATGCCCTACCCGATTGAA
>NZ_WHJI01000373.1:0-218 GCF_011682155.1 Massilia sp. CCM 8734 | reverse complement strand
TTCAATCGGGTAGGGCATCCATTACCCGCGACCATCGAAAACACTGCCGACGAGGTTTCGTATCGTCCAGCCAGCAACGCACTGGCAGTTCATGAAACATTCAGGCTAGCAGCCTGTCGGACTTGGGATCGTCGGCTGCAAAAATACCTGGGACGGTCCATATTTCGCCGCTTTCTCGGCCAATAGCTCGCTATTGGCACTGCGAAATCGTCAAAATC
>NZ_WHJI01000372.1:0-219 GCF_011682155.1 Massilia sp. CCM 8734 | reverse complement strand
TGGTTTCGCCTGCAACACCAAGCTCCTTGCGATGGCCGAGCCGACCAGACTTCGCGCCATCGACCGGTGGGTGGCTGCGCAATCGCAGGACCTGGTGCCCAATGCGGTGCGTCTGTTCGATGAATTTTCTTACAAGGCGCGCTCGTGGCCGAAGGCCTGGCGCGTGCTGCTCAAGGCCGAGGTCATGGCGCTTGGCGAGAACACGCGCTTCATCGTGAC
>NZ_WHJI01000371.1:0-224 GCF_011682155.1 Massilia sp. CCM 8734 | reverse complement strand
CACCAGCTTTCTCGCCAATTGCATGCGCTTGTTGCTGCACGCGGCGGCCTACATCCTGCATCAGCAACTGCGTACCGAAGGGCTGCGGCATACCGCACTGTCGCAGGCGCAGCCATCAACGGTCATTGCCAAACTGTTCAAAATCGCCGTGCAGGTCAGGCAGTACAAGAACAAGATCGTCCTTCACCTTCCGAGCGCCTGTCCGGCCAAACATCTGCTCCGGA
>NZ_WHJI01000370.1:0-226 GCF_011682155.1 Massilia sp. CCM 8734 | reverse complement strand
ATTCATGCCGGGCAAGGTGCGTTCGTGTTGAAATTGTGTTTTATGGATAACTCACATTTTATCAATCACTTACGGCATTCTTGCCCTTTTTTATGCAAAATTCAGGCTAGCAGCCTGTCGGACTTGGAGAGTCGAAGCGAAAAAATAGCTGGGCGAGGCCAGATTTTGACGATTTCGCAGTGCCAATAGCGAGCTATTGGCCGAGAAAGCGGCGAAATATGGGCCG
>NZ_WHJI01000036.1:0-84523 GCF_011682155.1 Massilia sp. CCM 8734 | reverse complement strand
TCGACAGCGTGGCGCGCGTAACCGACATCATGTCCGAGATTACGGCCGCCAGTAACGAGCAGCGCGTCGGCATCGACCAGGTCAACGAGGCGATTGCGCAGATGGACCAGGTGACGCAGCAGAACGCGGCGCTGGTGGAGGAAGCGGCGGCGGCGGCCGGCAGCCTGGAAGAACAGGCGGCGCGCCTGGCCGAGGTGGCCGGTGGGTTCAAGCTGGCGGCGACCGCTGGACGGCCGTTGCGGCGCGTGACGGGCGAAGCGCCTTTGAAGCTTGCAGCTTGACCTGCTACGTACCCGACACTCCCCCTACCCTTCGCGCCGTCGTTCCCGCGAAGGCGGGAACCCAAGTCCTTGCTAAAGCCGCAGGTCGAACTACGGACTTGGGTCCCCGCCTTCGCGGGGACGACGCTTAGCCTCCCAAAAACATCTCCTGCAAATCATTCAAGAAGCGCTGACCCAGCTCGGTGGGGCGAATGATCTTGTGATCGCGGTAAATCAAGCCCTTGGCCTCGGCCGCATTGAGCGTCTGCTCGATCGCATTGATCCCCATGCCGGTCCGTTCCCCGAACAGGTTCGGTGAAAACCCCTCGGTCAGGCGCAAGGTGTTGAGCATGAACTCGAACCCCATGTCCGCGCGCCCGATTTCGCGCTCTTCCTGCACCGGATTACCGGCCCGCGCAGCCTCGATGAAGGCCTTCGGCTGCTTGTAGCGCGCCTGGCGCAGCACCCGGTGCGGGAACGAGATCTTCGAATGCGCACCCGCGCCAATTCCGAGATAATCACCGAACTCCCAGTAATTCACATTGTGCTTGGCGCGCCGCCCCGGCTGCGCGTACGCCGACACTTCGTAATGTCCATACCCCGCCGTCGCCGTCTCCAACGCGATCATGTCCTGCATGTCGGCGCTGGCATCGTCGTCCGGCAGCGCCGGCGGATACTTGGCGAACAGCGTGTTTGGCTCCATCGTCAGGTGGTACAGCGACAAATGCGGCGGCGCAAACGACAGCGCCGTCTCCAGGTCGAGCCGCGCTTCTTCCAGCGTCTGGGTCGGCAAGGCGTACATCAGGTCCAGGTTGAAGTTGTCGAAGTTGGCATGCGCGATCTCCACCGCCCGCCTCGCCTCGTTGTCGTCATGGATGCGGCCCAGCGCCTTCAAGTGCTTGCCGCTGAAGCTCTGGATGCCGATCGACAGGCGGTTGATGCCGCTGGCCCGGAACGACTTGAACTTCTCCGCTTCGAACGTGCCCGGATTGGCTTCCATCGTCACTTCGGCGTCCACGTCCAGCGGCAGCAAGGTGCGCACGTCCGACATCAGCCGGTCCAGGCCCTTGGCCGACATCAGGCTCGGCGTGCCGCCGCCGATAAAGATAGTGTAGATCTTGCGGCCCCAGATCAGGGGCAGCGACTGCTCCAGGTCGAGCCGCAGCGCGTCGAGGTACGCTTCTTCCGGCAGCTCGCCGCGCGCCTCGTGCGAGTTGAAATCGCAATAAGGGCACTTCTTCACGCACCACGGATAGTGGATGTACAGCGACAGCGGCGGCAGCGCGGCCAGGTTCAAGGCGCCCGGTTGCAGGTATTGCAGGGCACTGGCGGCCGGCGAGCGCGGCGCGGGTCTAATGGCGCTGCCGGCGACTTTGATCGGAATCATTTCAGCTTCTCTACCAGTGCGCGCAAAGCCTGGCCGCGGTGCGACAGCGCGTTTTTTTCAAGCGGCGTCAGTTCGGCGGTGCACTTGCCCAGGGACGGAATCCAGAAGTGCGGATCGTAGCCGAAACCGCCGGCGCCGCGCGCTTCGGCCACGATTTCGCCGTTCCAGCGACCGTCGGCGATGACCGGCTGCGGGTCGTCCGCATGGCGCACATACACCAGCACGCAGTAGTAATAGGCCGATTTGTCGGCGTGAGGGGCCAGGTCGGCGATGAGTTTCTGGTTGTTGCGCGCATCCGACTTCGGCTCGCCGGCAAACCGCGCCGACCATACGCCGGGCGCGCCGCCCAGGGCATTGACGCACACGCCCGAGTCGTCGGCCAGCGCCGGCAAACCGGTCAGGCGCGAAGCGTGACGGGCTTTTTCGAGCGCGTTTTCCACAAAAGTAGCGAACGGCTCCTCGGCTTCGGGCACGTCGAATTCGCCCTGCGCGTGCAGGGTGAAGCCTACGGGTGCGAGGATTTCGCCAAACTCCTTGAGTTTGCCGGCGTTATTGGAAGCGAGGATGAGGCGTTGGGTCATAATTGTCTGGTCTGGCCGAGGATGAATGCAAGTGCGTATTTTAGCCTGTGGCGCAGGCGCCGTCGCTTCAGCAGCTTTTAAGGATATTGCACGATAAACGCTGTACTATACCGGCATCCGATTTTGACCCTCCCGGTTCGCCGGCGGCGGCAGTGCCGTGCGCCAGCGAATCCATGAATAACTCCTTGAACAATGCAGGTGCGGCCGTGCTCGAAATCGAAAAAGTCGAAGTGAGCTACGGCTCCGACCCTTCGGGGCTGGTATGGGGCTATCTGTTCGGCGTCACGCCGGAAGCGCTGGCAGTCGATTCGGCGGCGGCGCTGGCCTGGATGCGCGACCACGCGGCCAACAATCCCTCGCAGTTCATCTGGCTGCATTTCAACCTGTCCAACGCGGCCAGCGAAAAGTGGCTGACCACGCACGCCAACCTGGCCGAAGAATTCTACGAAACGCTGCACACCGGCTCGCGCTCGACCCGCATCGAACTGGCCGAAGACACCCTGATCGCTGTGGTCAACGATGTGCTGCACAATTTTTCGTTTGAAGAATCCGACATTTCGACCCTGTGGGTGAGCGTGGCGCGCAATGTCGTGGTCAGCGCGCGCCGCAAGCCCTTGCAGTCGATCGAGCGTGTGCGCCAGGCGGTGCGCCAGGGCGAGCCGGTACGCTCCTCGGTCGAACTGCTGATCCACCTGCTGCGCGACCAGGCCGACGTGCTGGTGAAAATCGTGCGCGACGCGGTGGAACGGGTCGACGATATCGAAGACAAGCTGCTGGCCGACCGCCCCACCGCCAGGCGCGAAGACCTGGGCGCCATGCGGCGCGTGCTGGTGCGCCTGCAACGGCTGCTGGCGCCCGAGCCGGCCGCGCTCTTTCGCCTGCTGCAACGCCCGCCCTCGTGGATGGCCGACCTGGACACTCAGGAGCTGCGCGAAGCGACCGAGGAATTCTCGGTGGTGCTGAGCGATATGTCGTCGCTGCAGGAACGCATCAAGCTGCTGCAGGAAGAAATCGCCGCGCGCGTGAGCGAGGAAACCGGCCGCAGCCTGTTTATCCTGACCATCGTGACGGTGCTGGCGCTGCCGATCAATATCATCGCCGGCATGCTGGGCATGAACGTGGGCGGCATTCCGCTGTCGCACCATCCGGCCGGTTTCTGGATTATCGCCGGGATCATCGCGACATTTACGGTGGTGGCGGGCTGGCTGGTCACGCGTGCGGCGCGGCGCCTGCGTTAGCATTTATGATGGCGTTTTGACAAACGCCGGAGAATGACGTGACACAGCACAAAGAAGGCACCAGCGCCACCCTGATCGCGGACGCACTGCACGCCAGACTGGAAGACCATTTTACCTATCGCGGCATGTGCGACGCCTCGGCCGCCGCCGCGCTCGGGGAAGACCTGTTCGTGGTCGCCAACGACGAACGCAACCAGCTCAAGATCTACCAGCGCGGCGTGGCCGATGCGGTGGAGGTACTCGACCTGTCGGACTTTTTGGGCACCAAGAAGAACAAGGAATCGGACCTCGAAGGCGCGGCCGCCATCGGCCAGCGGATCTACTGGATTACCTCGCATGGCCGCAACAAGAAGGGCGAGGTGCAGGAGCGCCGCTTCCGCTTTTTTGCGACCGAGGCGGGTAAGGGCAAAGGCAAGGCGCTTCTGGAACCGGTCGGCCAGGCCTACAGCGGCCTGCTGGACGACATGATCGCCGCTGAACAATTGAAGAAGTATCCGCTTGCGCAAGCGGCCGGATTGACGCCGGAAGCCGATGGCGCTTTCAATATCGAAGGGCTGGCGGCCACGCCGGAAGGCACGCTGCTCATTGGCTTGCGCAATCCGGCGCCCGAGGGCAAGGCGCTGGTGGTGCATTTGCTCAATCCTGAAAAGGTGGTCGAGGGCGAGCGGGCCGAGTTTGGCGAGGCGTTCGAACTCGATCTGGGCGGGCTGGCGATTCGCAGCATGGAGCTGGTGGGCCTGGCGTACATGATCGTGGCCGGGCCGCCGGCAGATCATGGCGAGTTTGCGCTGTATCGCTGGTCGGGCAAAAGCGGAGACGCGCCGGAGCAGCTGGTGCACGAGGATTTTGACGATGTGCGGCCGGAGGCGCTGTTTGCCATTCCAGGAACGCGCAAGGTGCAGATCCTGAGCGATGACGGCGGGCCGCATGTGAAGGAGATGGCGGAGGAAGAGCAGACGTTCCGGAGCATCACGGTCGTTCTCTAGCGCGCTGCGGACCGGTGCAATGCCTGGCCCAGCCTCCGCGATTGCCGAAAATGCTACAATGCCAGCGGAAAGCCGTGGCGTAATGGAAGCGCATTTGCATGGCATGCAAAAGGTGCCGGTTCGAGCCCGGTCGGCTTTCCCCGCGATGCTTCGATGGCCGTTTCATCGGCGCCCGAGCGGATCTATCACGCAGCACCTCACCTTGCAAGGTGGCGGGCGCCGATTCAAATCCAGCCCGCTCTTTTCCGGTGTGAGGCATGGTGCGAACGCAAGCTGTCCCCAAGGATCAATTTTTCTACAGACTTTGCGATGACTTTCACAAACGAGGACCTTGCGACCACGCTGCGTGTGCTGCAAGCCATCGCGGACCAGCCTTCCCAGATGAACGCGCATCCGCGTTTCAAGGCGCTGATTGCCAAAATACAAAAAACGGCCAAGCGCGAGCTGCGCCAGGCGCGCACAGAATTGTCCACGGCGCAGTTTCACCAAGCCCGCCTGCAAACCGGCCTGGTGCAGGCACAACAAGCAACACCAGCGCTGTTGCTGTTGCCGCCGCCGCAGCACGGCGGCAGCACCTTGCGTTCCCAGCGCTGCTATGTCTGCAAGCAGACCTATCACGAACTGCACCACTTTTATCACCTGCTGTGCCCCGTATGCGCAGCGAAGAACTGGGCCAAGCGCCAGCAACGCGCCGACCTGGGCGGCTATGTGGCGCTGGTGACAGGCGGGCGCATCAAAATCGGCTTCGAAACGGCATTGCGCTTGCTGCGCGACGGTGCCCGCGTGATCGTTACCACGCGTTTCCCGCGCGACGCCGAGCGGCGCTTCCTGTGCGAACCGGATTCCAGCGCATGGCGCGACCGGCTGACGCTGGAAGCACTGGACCTGCGCAATATCGCGTCGGTCGAGGCCTTGGCCGACACCCTTTGCCGCGACCTGCCCCACCTCGACATCGTCATCAACAACGCGGCGCAGACCATCAAGCGCCCGCGCGAATTCTACGCCGCCTTGATGGCCGCCGAGCCTACGCCGTGGCTGCTGGAGGCAAGCAGCCAGTACCTTGGACAGCTGCCGGGCTACGAAAACTACTTCTTACGCAACGAGCAGGACAGCTACGGGCAGGCGCTCGACAAGCGTCCCAGCAATTCGTGGTCGCAGCGGCTGCACGATGTGTCCACGCTGGAACTGGTGGAAGTGCAAGTGGTAAATGCGATCGCGCCCTTCCTGCTGACCTCGCGCCTTCGTCCCGCGCTGCTGCGCTCGCCTAACCAGAGGCGCTTCGTAATCCAGGCGTCGGCCATGGAAGGGCAGTTCAACCGGCAGGACAAGACCGCTTTCCATCCACATACCAACATGGCCAAGGCCGCATTGAACATGCTGGTGCGCACCAGCGCCCAGGACTGGGCGCGCGACGGCATCTACATGAACGCCGTGGACACGGGCTGGATTACCGACGAAAAGCCCTATCCCAAGGCCGAGCGAATGCGGCAGGAACAGAACTTCTACACGCCGCTCGACGTCATCGACGGCATGGCGCGCCTGATCGATCCGATCGCGCGCGGCATCAACGAGCCCGACACGCCGCTGTTCGGCCATTTTCTCAAGGATTACGAGCCCCATGCCTGGTGAACCGTCGCTGCCGCCGCGCCAGCCCATCGCCGGTCCGGATGCAGAGCGCGCCAGTGCCGTGCAATGCCCGGTCCATCGCGTCGAGATCACGCCGTGCGACGCAGCCGAGCTGGCGCCCTTGCTGGCGTACCTGAGCGCCAATCAGGCGCTGCAAGGCAGCCAGTACTTTCCCCGTGGCGCCGTGCTGGACGATGGCAGGCTGGACCTCTGCAAGCAAAGCCTGGGCACCGACAACTGCCTGCGGATCGCGCAGGCGCTGCAGGGCAACACCCAGGTGCGCAGCCTCATGCTGGGCACCGATGCGATTGGCGATACCGGTGCGCACGCGGTGGCCCAGCTGCTGGACAAGAACGCCCATCTGCAGGTGCTCTACCTGGGCTGCAACAACATTGGGCCCCTGGGAGCGCGCCGGCTTGGCGCAGCGCTGGCGCAGAACGTGCAGCTCACCGGTCTCTGGTTGAAGCGCAATCCGCTGGGACCGGAGGGCGCTGCCAGCATCGCCCAGATGCTGCGCAGCAATCGGCACCTGGGCGTGCTCGACCTCGTCAATACCGATCTGCGCACTGCGGGCCTGGACGCCATCGTCGACGCCTTGTGCACCGATAACCGCACCATGCACACCCTGTACCTGAGCGGCAACGGCCTGGGACCGCCCGCCGCTGCAGCCTTGTCCCGGCTGCTGCGCGAAGCGCCGCACGTCACCGCGCTCTACCTGAGCGTGAATCGCCTGGGGGACGAAGGCGCGGCCATGCTGGCCGAAGCGCTCCATGCGAACCACAGCGTGCAGACACTGGAACTGGCCAGCAACGGCATCGGCCCGGAGGGCGCCGGGGCCTTGTTCCAGGCGGTGCGGCGACATCCCGCCATCGCATGCCTCAACCTGGGCTATGCCCCTTCTACCAGGGTGCTGGGCGCATCGCCCAATCGCATCGGCGATCAAGGAGTCGAGTACGCAATGGAAATGCTGTCGGAATCGCGCACCTTGCGCAGCCTGGATTTGACGCGCAATGGCGTGACGGCCCGAGGGCTGGGAGCTCTGGACAGCGCCCTGTCCGGCAATCGGCATCTCGGCCGCCTGCTGGTCGATGGCAACCTGCCCGAAGCGCTGGCCGAGCGCCTGGCGCGCAACCGCGCGGAGCATGGCGATCTTCCGGTTCCACCGGACCGGGCGTTGATCAGGAGTGTGTATCGCTGAAGGGCGGTTGGGGCGGGAGATGGCGCAGGAGGAGCAGACGTTCAGGAGTATTACTGTAGTACTGTAGTGCTTTACCCACCGCACCCGTCGTTCCCACACTGCCTATTAGTATCCTCACCCTCCGCTCCGTCGTTCCCGCGAAGGCGGGAACCCAAGGTTATTGCGCATCTAAAGGCTTCGGCACGAAATTGGGTTCCCGCCTTCGCGGGAACGACGGAGTAAAGGACAGCGGGGAACGCTTACAGTCCCAGCGCCTTCTTCTGCAGCGCGATAATGTCCGCAATCCCCACCTGCGCCAGATCGAGCAAACGGTTCATCCCGGCCCGGTCGAACGCGGCGCCTTCGGCCGTGCCCTGCACTTCGATAAAGTGCCCGGCTTCGGTCATCACCACGTTCATATCCGTGTCGCAGCCCGAATCTTCCACGTAATCGAGGTCCAGCACCGGCATGCCCTTGTACACGCCGACCGAAATGGCCGCCACAAAACTCTTCACCGGCACCGCCGCAATCGCGCCGCTGGCCACCAGTTTGCTGAACGCGTCATACGCCGCCACCATGGCGCCGGTAATCGAGGCCGTGCGGGTGCCGCCATCGGCCTGGATCACATCGCAATCGAGGTTCAGGGTACGCTCGCCGAACGCTTCCAGGTCGAACGCGGCGCGCAGCGAGCGGCCGATCAGGCGCTGGATCTCCTGCGTGCGCCCGCTTTGCTTGCCGCGCGCCGCTTCGCGGTCCATGCGCGTGTGCGTCGAACGCGGCAGCATGCCGTATTCGGCCGTCAGCCAGCCCTGGCCTTTACCCTTCAAAAAGCCCGGCACCTTCTCTTCGATGCTGGCCGTGCAAATGACCTTGGTGTCGCCGCACTCGATCAGGACCGATCCTTCGGCATGCTTGGTGTACTGGCGCGTGAGCACGATGTCGCGCAGCTGGTCGACGGCGCGGCCGCTCGGACGTGATTCAAATGTCATGTAAAACCTTTATTTCAAAACCTGGGATGATTTTTCGATGGCGTCGCGGATCTCGGCGATCGCCTTTTCGATCTCGTCGTCGTTGAAGGCGTCGATTTCGAGCGGCTGTTCCGGCTCCGGGGCGCTCAGGATCGTGGTGCTGACCAGGTTCTCGGGCAGCATCATGGTCGAAATGACCGCGGCGCTGCCGTCCGTGTTCACGCCCGCCGTTTCCACTTCGGGCGATCCTTGCCACATGATCGCCAGCGCGGTCGTGTTGTCGCAGGTCTCGCCGCCGATGGTGATGGCGGTGCTGATCATGTCGGGAATGGCGCGCACGATGGTCTGGGTCGAGAGGCGATGGACAATCTCTTCGTCCGGCAGCATCGACCACAAACCGTCGGAGCACAGCATGACCACGTCGCCCGTCAACAGGCTGACCTGGCGCGACACTTCGATCTTCGGCAGCGAAGAAGCGCCGATGCAGTTATACAGCTTGTTGCGGTCCGGGTGGGTCGCGCGTTCGGCCGGATCGGCCAGGCCCTGGGCGATCAGGTGCTCGATGTGCGAATGGTCGCGCGTGCGGCCCAGGATCTGCCCGCGCCGCAGCCAGTACAGGCGCGAGTCGCCGCAGTGGGCCCAGATCGCGGTGTTGTGCTGGATCAGGCAGGCCACCACCGTGGTGCGCGGCGTGTCGGGCATGTTGTTGGCGATGCGGTAGCGGTGAATTTCATCGTGCGCTTCGAGGAAAGCCTCTTCGAGAAAGCGTTCGGGTTTGCGCACATACGGCGTGGCGTGCTGCTGGAACATGCTCGACATGGTCTGCAGCGTGATGGCCGCGGCCATTTCGCCGCGCAGGTGGCCGCCCATGCCGTCCGCCAGGACCAGCAGCAGCGCGTCGCGCGTGAAGCTGTATCCCATCCGGTCCTGGTTGACCTTGCGGCCGCCGAGCTGGCTTTCCTGATAAACGGAAAATTGCATAGTAATCTTTCTGGATCAGGTGTTTTTATCGTTGACTTTTTTGCGGCCGAAACTACCGAGGCGGTCGACCAGGCCGCGTACCTGGCCGCCGATCTTTTCCAAACCGCGCGGCGCTTCCGGCTTCTTCGGCGGCGGCAGCGCCAGTTCCTTTTGCAGCGCGAACAGGCTTTGCGGACGCGCCAGCGGGTCCATGTCGAGGCAGTTCTTGACCATGCCGATCAGGGCCGGCGAAAAGCTGCCTTCCAGGCGCGCATAGTAGCCCGGCATCTTGTCTTCGGTCTTGCGCTGGTCGGCCGGTTGCGGCGGGGCGCCGGCCATGCAGGCGAACATGGTCGCGCCAATGCTGTAAATATCCGACCACGGCCCCAGCGCCGCCGTTTTCGAGTACAGGTCCGGCGGGGCGAAGCCCGGCGTGTACATCGGCGTCAGTTTCGGGATGTCGGCGTTGATGGTCTGGCGCGCGGCGCCGAAGTCGAGCAAAATCGGCGAGCCGTCGGTGCGCAGGTAGATATTGGCCGGTTTCAGGTCGAGGTGCAGCAGCTTGTTGGCGTGCACTTCGCGCAGGCCGCCGCACACGCCCAGGAAAATCTGGCGGATGAACGCTTCCGACAGGCGGCTGCCCTTGCTGCCGAGGCGGGCGATGTGTTCCTGCAGCGAGTGGCCCGATTCGTAGCCCATCACCATGTACACGGTGTCGTTGGCGCGGAAAAAGTTCAGCACGCGCACCACGTTCGGGTGCGAGATCAGCGCGAGCGCCCTTCCCTCCTCGAAAAAGCACTTCAGGCCGATGCGGAACACGGGCAGATTGGGCGGTGAAATCACCGGAACAAGCTCGCCGGGTTGCCGCAAAGCGAGGGAGCTCGGCAGGTACTCTTTAATGGCGACCGCGTTCCCCTCGGCGTCATAAGCGAGATATACAATACTGAACCCACCGGACGCAATTTTCTTTACAATGCGATATCCGGCAATTTCAAGTCCATCGGGCAGGGGAGCGTTATTTTGTGCAGCCATCAGAGTGTGTTCCTTGCTTAACACGGCGATTGTGTGGATAAATCACGGCTTTGTAAAGAAAAGATAAAAATACCGGGGACTCCATTGAGCATTTCTAGCATGACAGGTTACGCGGTGGCCACCAGCGAAGGCGCGGCGGGCACCCTTACAATTGAAATCAAGAGCGTTAATTCGCGCTTTCTGGACCTGCAGTTCCGCATCAACGACGAGTTGCGCGCGCTCGAACCGGACTTGCGCGCCGCGATCATGGCCGCCATCACGCGCGGCAAGGTCGAGGCACGCCTCTCTTTCGGGCGCAAGGTCGCGGGCGGCTCGCAAGCCCTGAATGCGGCCATGCTGGCCGATCTGGCCCGTTTGCAGAGCGAAGTGACCAAGCATTTTGTATCGGCGCCGTTGATGACGGTGGCCGAGCTGCTGCGTTGGCCCGGTGTGATCGAGGAAGCCCAGGTTGGCCAGGAGTCGCTGCAGGCCGACGTGGCCGCGCTGACCGCTACTACCGTCGCGGCGTTCGTCGACAGCCGCCGGCGCGAAGGCGCGGCGCTCGAAGCGATGCTCGTGTCGCGCATCGATGCGATGGATGTCATCGTCAAGCGCATCACGCCATTGATTCCGCAGGTGATTTCGCAGTTCCAGCAAAAGGCCATCGAGCGTATGCAGGATGCATTGGGACTGGCCGGGCATGGCACGCCGTCCACGCTCACGCGCCAGGAAGCGTTCGAGCGGATTCGCCAGGAAGTGACCTTGTACGGGATCCGGATCGATGTGTCGGAAGAGTTGTCGCGCTTGTCGGCGCACTTGACCGAGACCCGGCATATCCTCAAAAAGGGCGGGCAGGTCGGCAAGCGGCTCGACTTCATGATGCAGGAACTGAACCGCGAAGCCAATACACTGGGCGCCAAGGCGTCGGTCAAGGAACTGGCCGACGCGTCGATGGAATTGAAGCTGCTGATCGAACAGATGCGCGAGCAGGTGCAGAATCTGGAGTAGTTTTTACCCGACACCTCACCGCCGCTAGCTTGTCGCCACCCGCTAGCACGTCGTTCCCGCGCAGGCGGGAATCCAAGTTCGTAACGTAGCTGTTGGCTGCGCAATCAACTTGGGTTCCCGCCTTCGCGGGAACGACGCTTTGGGGCCACTGTAACAAGTAGCCAAGTAGCCGTACCAATATAGCAACCACCGCACTAACGTACTCAAGAAAGACACTTATGCCATCTCCTACCCCCGGTTTTTCAGGCAGCCTGTTCGTTGTCGCCGCGCCTTCCGGCGCCGGTAAATCAACCCTGGTCAACGCCCTGCTCGCGCAGGAACCTGGCATCAAGCTGTCGATCTCGACCACCACGCGTCCTCCCCGCCCGGGCGAGCAGGACGGCCGCGAGTACCATTTCACCACCGCCGAGGATTTCGTCGAACGCGCCGGCCGCGAGGAATTCCTCGAATGGGCCGAAGTGCATGGCAATTACTACGGCACTTCGCGCCTGATGGTCGAAAAGGAAATGAAACTGGGCACCGACATCCTGCTCGAAATCGACTGGCAGGGCGCGCGCCAGGTGCGCAAGCAGTTTCCGGACGCCGCCGGCATCTTCATTTTGCCGCCCTCGATCGCCGCCCTGGAAGAGCGCCTCTACAAGCGCGGCCAGGACGAAGAGAACGTCATCACGCGCCGCCTGCTGGCCGCCGGCGGCGAGATCGCTCACGCTCCCGAGTTCGAGTATGTTATTATCAATGAAGAGTTCAACGTCGCCTTGTCAGAGATGAGCGCGATTGTCAGAGCGACACGCAGCCGTTTTGCACAACAAGCTGCGCGTAACGCCTCGCTATTTGCCCAACTGGGTATCCATGCGCAACAATCGTGACACGGCACACACCGTCATATTGAGGAAAATACATGGCCCGCATTACCATTGAAGATTGCTTGAAGCACATCCCTAACCGCTTTCAACTGACCCTGGCCGCAACCTATCGCGCCCGTCAGTTGTTGCAAGGCCACACTCCCAAGGTGGAAGCCAAGGACAAGCCAACCGTTGTCGCCCTGCGTGAAATCGCTGCCGGCAAGGTCGGTATCGAGATGCTGAAAAAGGTTCCGATGTAATTAGTTATTTCGTGCCCGAACGGTGTCAACAAGCCATCCTGATTTACATTTTTCACATTTCGGCTGATTGACTTTGCGTATGAATCTGATTCCTCCGGATACGACACTCTCAGGCACACCCAAGACCCGGTCTGCACGCGCCGCCACCAAGGCGCAAGAGGCCGAGGTCCCTGTCACACCCGTTCCGGGCGTGGCATCGGTCTCGCACTTGTCGGCCAAACTCTCCGAGTACCTCACTGCCTCCGAACTCAAAAAGGTCAAGGAAGCGTATCGTTTTTCCGACGAGATGCACCTTGGACAAGTCCGTAAATCGGGCGAACCGTATATTTCCCATCCCATCGCCGTGGCTGAAATCTGCGCCGACTGGAAGCTCGACGCCCAGGCCATCATGGCCGCGCTGCTGCACGATGTGATGGAAGACCAGGACGTCAAGAAGGATGAGCTGATCGAGCGCTTCGGCGCCCCCGTCGCCAGCCTCGTCGACGGCCTGTCCAAGCTCGAAAAAATCGAATTCCAGACCCTGATCGAAGCGCAGGCGGAAAACTTCCGCAAGATGCTGCTGGCCATGGCGTCGGATGTGCGCGTCATTCTCATCAAGCTGGCCGACC
This sequence comes from Massilia sp. CCM 8734, assembly GCF_011682155.1. Classification (NCBI taxonomy): domain Bacteria; kingdom Pseudomonadati; phylum Pseudomonadota; class Betaproteobacteria; order Burkholderiales; family Oxalobacteraceae; genus Massilia; species Massilia sp. CCM 8734. The sequence continues at coordinate 71,611 of NZ_WHJI01000036.1, read as the reverse complement.
GCCTGCACAATATGCGCACGCTCGAGCACATGACGCCGGCCAAGAAGCGCCGCATCGCCTCCGAGACGATGGAAGTGTACGTGCCGATCGCGCACCGCCTGGGCCTGAACAATATCTACCGCGAATTGCAGGACCTGGCGTTTTCGCACCTGTATCCGGTGCGTTACCGCACCCTGTCCAAGGCGGTCAAGGCGGCGCGCGGCAACCGGCGCGAAGTGGTCAAGAAAATCCTCGAATCGGTCAAGAGCACCTTGGCCACGGCCGAGCTCCCGGCCGAAGTCTACGGGCGCGAAAAAACCCTGTACGGCATCTATAAAAAGATGCGCAGCAAGCATTTGTCGTTCTCGCAGGTGCTCGATGTGTACGGTTTCCGGGTGGTGGTCGACAGCTTCGCCAATTGTTACGTGGCGCTGGGAACCCTGCACGGCCTGTACAAGCCGATGCCGGGCAAGTTCAAGGATTACATCGCGATCCGCAAGTTGAACGGTTACCAGTCGCTGCACACCACCCTGATCGGCCCGTACGGCACGCCGGTCGAGTTCCAGATCCGCACCCAGGAAATGCATCGCACCGCCGAGTCCGGCGTGGCGGCGCACTGGCTGTACAAGAACGGTGAAGCGAACCTGTCGGACTTGCAGCAGAAAACCCACGCGTGGTTGCAGTCGCTGCTCGACATCCAGCAGCAGACCGGCGACTCGGCCGAGTTCCTCGAGCACGTCAAGGTCGACCTGTTTCCGGACTCGGTGTATGTGTTCACGCCGAAGTCGAAGATCATCGCCCTGCCGCGCGGCGCCACGGCGCTCGACTTCGCCTACACGATCCACACCGGCATCGGCGACCATACGGTGTCGGTCAAGATCAACAACGAGCCGGCCTCGCTGCGCACCGAGTTGCGCAATGGCGACATTGTCGAGATCGTAACCAATCCCGACTCGAAGCCGAGCCCGACGTGGCTGGCGTTTGTCCGCACCGGCAAAGCGCGTTCGGCGATCCGCCATCATTTGCGCACGATTAACCTGAACGAGTCGGTCGAACTGGGGCGCGAGTTGCTGGCGCAAGCCCTGACGGCCCTGAATATCCAGCCGGACTTGCCGGAACCGGCGGTCGAGAAGCTGCTCAACGAATCGTCGGCCAAGTCGATGGATGAGCTGTATGCCGACATCGGCATCGGCAAGCGCATGGCCGCCTTGGTGGCACGGCATATTTTCGGCCTGGTCGATGACGACCTGGTCAGTTTGCCGGCCAACCCGAACGCCACGCCGGGCGAACTCGATCCGGTGACCATTTATGGCAGCGAAGGCGTGTCGGTGCAATTGGCGCCGTGTTGCCTGCCGATTCCGGGCGACCAGATTATCGGCCAGTTGCGGCGCGACCAGGGTTTGATCGTGCATACCAGTGACTGCGCCAGCGCCAAGCGCTTGCGCGGCAAGGAGCCGGACCGCTGGATCGCCGTGCAGTGGGGCGGGGAATTGAACCGCCGCTTCGATTGCCGCATCAGGCTGCTGATTAACAATGAAAAAGGCATCCTGGCGCGCGTGGCGGCCGAAATTGGCGAGTCGGACGCGAACATTTCGTATGTGGGCATGGACGAGGATGAAGAACACGTTATGACGCAGCTGCGGTTTACGATCCAGATCAAGGACCGCGTGCACTTGGCGCACTTGATCAGGAATCTGCGCCGCGTGGTGGGCGTGACCAGGGTGGAGCGCGAGCGCAATTAGGTCGCTGGCTGTACTTCGTCCACCGCTGGCAGCTCGCTTCCCGTCGCTCGCTATTCGCGCTACCCGTGAAACCGTCTTTCCCGCGAAGGCGGGAATCCAAGGCATCGTCGCTTAGCAAACATGCCTTGGATTCCCGCCTGCGCGGGAATGACGGTCTTGAGGGCGGTGGTCGGCCTTCCCCTACCGCATCGCCAAAATCCGGTCGAACCCATCGCATGCGCCCCGGCACGCGTCGGCAATCTCCCCTTCGCTTTTCACGCCGTCCCTCAGCGCCAGCATGAAGCTGCGCCAGCGCGGGCCCGGACCTTCCGCCCCACTGCGCAGATAGCGCAGCCGATGCGGCGCCAGTGGCCCCGCCAGGCGCTGGTACAGCACCGCTCCGCCCAGTTGCGAGCCTTCGATCACGTACGTCACGCCCCAGCGGTAGGCCGCGCTGGCGCCATCCGGCCACACGGTATCGTCCACCGGCCGCGCATCGACGCGCACCCCGGCCAGCGCCGGATCGGCCAGGTCGGCATCGATCAGCGCCACCCGCGCCACCGCCGGCAAACTCGCCTCGCCCTGCGGACCATCGGCATAACGCGCCAGCCACGCCTCCAGCGGCGCCAACCAGCGCCGCAGCATGTGCAGGTGATCGCTGTAGTGCTGCAAGCCGGCGTCCGGCTGGGCCAGCGGCATGCCGGTGTCGAGCACGGCGTGACGGTCGGCCGTGGCAATGCGCAGTGCGCTCAAGGCGTCGCCGGGCGCGCGGTTGGGATGTTGGTTAATAGACTATTCCTGTTCTGTAGGGCATTTTTCTACAGTCTATCAGCCTTGCCGCGCGCACGCCTTAAAACGCCGAACTCAGGGTCAGCCGGAATGAGCGCGACTCGACAGGATGAAAATGGATGTCCGCGATCGCCTCGTCTTCCCCTTGCAGGCGCGATTCGTAAAAATAATCGATCGCCGAACTGCGCCGGTTGGCCAGGTTGAAGCCTTCCAGTTCGAGCTTGAGGCGCTTGCCCAGTTTGTAGCCGATGCGCCCGTTCAAGGTGGTGGTGGAACGCGAGCGCACGCCGTTGTCTTCGATCAGCGGACGCGGGCCGAAATAGCGCAGCTGCGCCGCGCCAAACCATGGCCCAAGATTGTCGAGCGCCAGCGCCAGCGACGCCACGCCCTCCACCGCGCCGGGAATGCGCCGTCCTCCCGCATCGGCATCCCTGAAGCGCGCGCGCGCAAACGCCACGTCGGCGTCCAGCGTCATGAACGCGTTCGGCTTGTAGTAATTGGAAAACTCGACCCCGCTGCGGCGGCTCGGACGGCCGGCCTCGGTGGTGCCGGCGTCGCCCACGAACACCAGTTCCGAATCGACATCGAGCTGGTACACGGACAGCGAACTCTGCAATCCCCTCAGCGCTTCGGTGCGCACACCCATCTCGACACCCCTGGCCTTGACCAGCGGCGTCACGCGCTCGGCCGGCTCGCCGCTTTTCGGATCGGTGCGGATGGTGGCGCCGCGCGCATCGTTGCTGTGGAAACCGGTGCCGGCGTTCAAATACAACTCGGTCTTGTTCCACGGACCGAAGATCAGGCTCAGGGTCGGACTGGCGCGGTGGGCGCTGGCGCGGCCGCTGTTCTCAGGCAGGATGCTGTCGACATCGAAACGGACATGGTCGACGCGCACCCCGGCCACCGTGCGCAACATCGGCGTCCAGCGCGTGCTGTTGTCGTAGAACGCGGCGGCGCTGGTCTCGACGATATGATCCTCGCGCGTGGTGGCGCGGCGCTGGCGCGCGACGGTGTCGTACAGGCCGTTGTGGATATTGTCGTTCTGGAACTGGAAGCCGATCCGGTGGCTGCCCCAGCGGTGCTCGGCGTTCACGGCGCTGGTGACGCGCCGGTCCGGCTGGCTGAACTGGTCGCCCTTGACCGGATCGTCCAGGAAATACGTGAAGTTCGAATACAACGCAAGACGGTTGGCAACCACCGAGGCGTTGACCCTGGTGACGCCCGCGTCGGAGGCGGCGTGCCAGCCGCCGGACAGGCTGTAGCGGCGCGCAATACCGCCGTCGCTGGCATCGACCGTGTCGAAGCGCCCCAGGCGGCCGTCGTCCAGTGCGCGCCGGGGAATCTGGTCGCTCGCGTTCCACCTTGCGCGATAGGCCATGGCGGTGACGTTCAATCCATGCGCGGCGTCGCCCTGGCTGTACCGCAGCACGCCGTTGAGCTTGTTGTAATCGTCGCCGCGCGTGAATGGCCCGTCGTTATGGAACGCTTCGATCGCGTACAGCAGATTGCCCTGGCCGGCCTTGGGCGAGTCGGCCAGCAGCGCGCGCCGGTAGCCGTTCTGGCCCAGGCCGACACTGGCGATGCCTTCCGGCAGCGTGTCGGCGTAGCGCACCGCCAGCGCGCCGGCGGCGGCGAAGTCGCCCTCGTCGGCGTAATACGGGCCCTTGCGGTATGCCAGCCGGTCGGCCAGCTCGGGAATCAGGAAGTTCAGGTCGGTCCAGCCCTGCCCGTGGGCGTGGCTGCGCTGGTTGACCAGCATGCCGTCCACGGTGGTGCGCAGGTCGGTGCCATGGTCGAGGTTAAAGCCACGCAGGTAGAACTGGTTGGCCTTGCCTTCGCCACTGTGCTGGCTGACGATCAGGCCGGGGGTCGCTTCCAGCAGTTCGCCGGGACGGTACACCGAGCGCGCCGCCAGTTGCTGCTGGGTCACCACGCCCGCATTGGCCGAATCGGCAATGCCGAGCTGGCTGACGCGCGAGGCGGCCACCACCACCTGGGGCAGCGCTTCGGCGGTCTCGCCGGCGTGGACCAGGGCCGAGACGCCCAGCAGCAGGGCAGTCAAGGGATGGCGGACAAGTCGATAATCATGCATGGATTGGCCTGTGATCGAAAAACGGGCGCTCGAACAACAGCGCAATGCAAGCTTATTCGCTCGCACCATGGTTTCGGATTCAACTCCTTGAGGCCTTGTCAAGGCAGATAGCTTCCACATGGCAATCATGTGTTAGTATTTACAACTTTGCCAACTTTTCATGCCGCTCCATGGGATATCGCCGTTTTCTTCACAAGCTGCCCTTCTGGCTGGCCCTCGCACTGACCGGCCCGGCCAGCGCCGTCGAGCGCACAGAGACAGTCGAATGCGACTTGCCGGACGGTAGCGGCTTCGTGCTGCAAGCCAAACATGACTGGGCGATGCCAGGAGACGTCAGCGGCCGCCGCGGCAACCGCGACGACCAGCAGGACTTCGCGGTGGATTACCGCGTGCGCGGCAGCGCCAGGCTGGTGAGCACGGGCGCCAGCCTGGCCTATCGCCCGCTGCGGGAAGGCACCAACCTGGAACTGCTGTGCTCCCGCCTGGGCCTGCATCAAGGCCAGCCGGGCACGGGGTCTTCCCTGCGCATGCCGGGTGAACAGCGCTTCTGGGTGCCGGCGCGCACCGGCAAGGCCGCGCTCGACGCGCCCGAGCAACAGCGGATCGACGCCCTGCTGTCCCAGCGCGGCCTGCGTCTGATGGGCAGCCACGGCGCCCTGGCCATGCGCCAGGGCAAGCTGGTGCAGGAGTTACCCCTGTCCGCCGCCGACGCTCCCGGCTGCACCGCACAGGACGCGCTGCAATGTCCGGTCGGCGCCGTACTGCGCCTGACCTCGGGCGACCGCGGCGACACCTGGCAGGCCGCCAGCATCGAGAGCGCGCCCTATTTTTTCAAGACCGGCGTCGCGTTCTCCCGGCAAGCCGGCCTTGCCCGCCCTTCCGCACGCAGCCTGCGCAATTACCGCAACCGCGACGACAACGACGCCAAGCCGTCCGAAAAACCATGACCGACCTTCCGCACCGCATCAACAGCACCCTTGCCGCCGCGCTGTTACTGGCCCTGCATGCGCCCTCCAGCTTCGCCCGCGAGCGCCTTGAATGCGTGTTGCCCCAGGGCGGCCGGATTGTGATGGAAGCGCGCTGCAAAGCACCGCCCGGCGTGCGCAGGCAAGAATGCGCTGACCGCTACGATACGCGCTACCTGGCAGCGGGCGGCGGCGCAGCGCTCGATTTGGGCAAGACAGACCTGAAAAACGCGGACCACGCAGCCACGCCCGCAAGCATGTGCGCCAGGTTCTATGCCAGCGGTGATGCGGTCCATGTGCCGCCCACCTACGACGGGCAGTACCGCAGCATCGTCAAGGGGCACATCGTCGCCTTGACAGTACAGCGCCGTGGCGACGAAGCGGTCGAAACAGAGGCCAATCGCAACGCCGCCCCGGAAGTGTTGACGTACACCGGCCATCGAAGAGTCGCTGCACTCGGCACCACATGGATGCTGGAAGAAGCATTCACGCGCCGCTACCGGGGCTACTACGCGGGCGCCGGCATGGAGCGCGCTCCGCTGTCGCACGTGGCGCAGATGCAATCGACCGATGAAGGAATGAGCTGGAGCGAGCCGGTCATCACCAAGACATCCAGATTGTTCACCATCGGCAAATCGGTGCTGGACCAGCCCGATGCCGCCAAGCCAGCCTTCGAACCGGACGACGACCGGCGCCGCGACCGGCGCGCCCGGCTGGCACAAGGCACGCCGATGCTGATACGTTGCCGCCTGCCCGATCACTCCGAGTTTGTTCTCACTGGCAAGCAGTCGAGTGACGACGAAGTCAAGCGCGAATGGGGCGGCGCGAGGTCGATGTTCATGCCGCTGGTCTCGATTGCCTATGTCGCCGCACCCGGCGCGGCCGCCATCGAGGTGGAGCCGGAGCTGTCCCTGCTGTCCTTCATGGCGAACGTTCCGCGTCCCAAGCGCGACGAGCACTGCGGCAGCGCCGGCATCGCCAACGGCGTCCCCTACATCGGCATCAGCATGCTCGACCAACAGCGCAAGCACTTTAGCCGCTTGACGTATCCGGACAAGATCTGGTACCCCGACACGCTGCCGCGCCCGGCTGCGCAGGCGCTCGCGCGCAGCAAGCTGGTGTGGGGGAAAGGGGTTGAGCCCTTGGTCGCGGCGACCCGGCGCGGCAAGCTGCTGGCGCTGGAATACCCGGTCGTGCCTGACGGCTGCGGCGGCGGCGATCCGCACCACGTCAGGCCGCCCGTGTGCACCGTCAGCGCCGTACTGCGCAGCGAATCGGACGACGACGGCATGACCTGGTCCGACCTGGCCTTTTCAACGACATCCTGGATCTTCGCCCCCGGCCAGCCGGTTGACCAGCAGCCGGGGCGGGCCACGCTGGCCGGCGACTAAGTTCAGCGGCTCACATGGTGATGCATGCGCCGCAGCCCCAGCCAGACCATGGCCAGCATCACCGGCATGGCCGCGCCGGTCAGCAGGTCGGGATTGAGCGGCACCCCAAACGCCTTCATAGCCTTGCCCGCATAGGCGATCAGCCCGATCGAGTAATACGAAATGGCCACCACCGACAAGCCCTCGACCGCCTGCTGCAAGCGCAACTGCTGGGCCGCGCGGGCGTTGAGCGACTCCAGGATGCGCCGGTTCTGCTGCTCTTGCACGATGCCCACGCGCGTGCGCAGCAAGTCGTTGCTGCGCCCGATGCGCTCGGACAGCGCCTGCTGGCGCCGCTCGGTCGACTCGCAGGTGTTCATGGCCGGGGCCAGGCGCCGGTCCATGAATTCGCGGATGGTCGGCACGCCCGGAATGCGCGTTTCGCGCAACTCCTCGATGCGCGCCTGCACCAGCCGGTAATACGCTTTTGACGCGGCGAAGCGGTAACTGTTTTCCAGCGCCAGCTTTTCCATGCGCGCCGCCAGCACCGTGATTTTGTGCAGTAACTCGCGCTCGTCGTCAGGCGCGTCGGGGATGCCGGCGAGCGCGTCCGATACCCCATCGCCGGCGTCGCTCATGCCCGCGGACAAACGTGCCAGCTCGGCTTCGATGCCGTTGAGCACCGGCGCCGCCTGCTGCGCCTGCGGCAAGCCGAGCAGCGCCATCATGCGGTAGGTTTCGATTTCCAGCACCCGCTGCACCAGGCGTCCGGCCTGCTGGTACTGCATGCCCAGGTCCTGGATCACCACCCGGCCGAAGCCGTCCGGCGCAATCGCGAAATCGGTCCACACCTTGGCGAAATTCTGGCTGTCGCAGCCGACCAGCAGGTTGCCGGCAAACACATGGCGCATCTCGGTCAGCGAAGCGCTCACCTGCTGCAGGCTGACGTGGGTGGCGGCCATCACCTTGCCTTCCAGGCCCAGCAGCCACTCATCGGGAATATGCCGCAGCGGCGCCTGGTCGAACGCGTGCTCGGCCGCGACCGGGTGGGCGCGTTGTTCGGCGAAGGTATAGGTCGAAAACTCGGTGTGCGACTCCCATTGCAGGCGAAAACTGCCGAAATCGTGGAAGAAATAGCGCGCTTCCGGATGCGGCGATGCTACCCCGAAATGCTGGCACAGGCCGGCCAGCAACTGGTTTTGCGACGCCAGCTGGTGCGCCTCGGCATCGTCCTCGTGGCGCGCGTACACCGCCAGGTGGGTCAGCGTTTCGGGACCGTTCAGGCGCAGCGAGGGCCGCGAATGGACTTCGGCGGCCAGCGGTATTCGCAGTGCGTGGTTGAAAGTGGCGTGGGAAATCGACATCGGCAACTCGCTAAAAATGAAAAATCAGTCCGCGACGGGCGCCGGATAATGCACGCTGAGCACTTCGAGCTCATCGGGGCCGAGCGGCGTTTGCAGGGTGATCAGGTCGCCTTCGCGCGCCTTGGTCAGCGCGCGCGCCACCGGCGAGACCCAGCTGATCTTGCCGTTCAGCGGGTCGAGTTCGTCGATGCCGACGATGGTGACCGTGTGTTCCTCACCCGCGCTGTTGGCGTACGTGACGGTGGCGCCGAAAAAGACCTGGTCGTTGCCGAATTGCACGCTCGGATCGACCACGGCGGCCGAATCCATGCGCTTGGTCAGGAAGCGGATGCGCCCGTCGATCTGGCGCAGGCGCCGCTTGCCGTAGATGTAGTCGCCGTTCTCGGAGCGGTCGCCGTTGGAGGCGGCCCAGTGCACCACCTTGACCACCTCGGGCCGCTCGACGTCGATCAGTTGCAGCAGTTCATCCTTGATGCGCTGGTAGCCGGCCGGCGTGATGTAATTCTTGGCGCCCACGGGAATGGCTTGCGCAAGCGCAATGGCTTCCTCGTCGTCATGATCGGATTCTTTGACAAATGCTTTATTCATGCGTTCCATTGTAATGGCCCACGCGCATCCTGTCCGGGCGATACCTTTTCGGGGGCGCCCATCCTTTTCACGTATCATGAAACATCACAGGGAGGACCATGACTCGACCCACGCGCACCCGCTCGCGCCTGCTTGCACCATTGCTGTACCTGGCGGCGCTGATCCTGCTGCTGGAAGAATGGCTGTGGAACACCGGCAAGCGCCTCGGCGCCGCCATCGCGCGCTGGCCGCTGGTGCGCGGGCTCGATGCGCGCATCCGGGCGCTGCCGCCGTACGCGGCCCTGTGCGCATTCGTGCTGCCCGCCATTTTGCTGTTTCCGGTGAAATTGCTGGCCCTGCTTGCGATTGCCAACGGCCACGTGGTAAGCGGGGTGCTGGCGATGGTGCTGGCCAAGATCGGCGGCGCGGCGGCGGTCACGCGGCTGTATGCGCTGACCCTGCCCAGCCTGCTGACCCTGGCGTGGTTCGCACGCTGGCATGGCGTGTTCAGGGCCTTCAAGGATAAATGGGTGGGCGCCCTCAAGCGCACGCTGGCCTACCAGCGCACCAGCCGCAGCGTGCTGGGCCTGCGCGCGCGCCTGCGCCGGGCCTTGGCGGCCTGGCGCCGGCGCTCCCGGGGCGGACGCCACAGCCTGCGCCCGACCCGCATCCTGCGCCGTTTCGTGGCCATGTGGCGTGCGCGGCGGCGCTGAGCGGCGCGGCGACATCATCGCTTACATCAACATTCCTGCGGACCCTGGTGGCTATTGCCGGTGCGCCCCCCTGCGGCAAACTGTCTCGTTTTGCCGTCTCGTTTTGTCTCGTTTTGTCTCATTTTGTCTCATTCTCCCTGCAGGCAATTGCGAAAGTGGCTTCCAGCCAAAAGGAGACAGAATGAGACAAAACGAGACAGAATAAGACGTCCAAACGAGACAGTTTGCCGCACGAGGGCGGACGGGAGTCACCCGGGAGCCAGCCCGGGTGTTATTTCCCGGAAAGCCGGCCCGAGACGCGCATGCTCAAAAGCGGCTGAAGAAATCCCGCGCAGCCACTTCGCAGGCGACATTCGCCATGAAGCCATGATAATTGTCGACCGTGGCGGGATCGTCCCCGCTGTCGATCAGCGCTTGCCGGATGGCCGCAAAAAGGGTTTTCGGGCGCGCATACGGATCGTTGGCGGTCACGGGCGAATCGACGTCGAGCAGTTGCGCCGTGGAGCCATGGGCTTGAAAGTAAGCGTGCGTCAGGCGCGCATGCGCGAAATTGACTTCAGGATCGCCCTTGCCGCCGCACATCAGCATCGGGGCGGCCGGCGTCCAGGTGCGCAAGTCGTTCTTCAACCACGCGGCGCGCATCGGGTTCGCCGGCGAGCATGCCAGCGGCGCCAGCGGCGACGTCACCGGGCACGGATTGGCGGCGATATCGGCCAGCACGCGGCCCAGGTAGCCCGCGTTCATCAAGCTGTTTGCCGGCGTGCCGAACGCGCCCTTTTGCGCGGCGCTGAGCCCGGCATAATTGGCCATCTCGGTGCTCAGGAAATACGCCGGGAATTTCCCTTCGGGTACCAGCGTATGCAATGCCACATTGGTGGGCAACAAGGTTTCCATGGCGCTGGCATGGGCGCTGGAATAGACTTCCGACGGTGTCGCATACAGGTTGCCGTAGGCTTTTTGCCACGCGGTGATCTGGAGTACCAGCTGGAACTGGCTGGACAGCGAAAACGCGCCGGGCTCATCGAACGCGCCGGGCGTCCCCAGCGCCTCGTAATCGATGCTCTCGGCATAACTGCCGCTCTGCGGCGCCGACGCCGTCACCGTCACGCCCGCCGCCTGCATGGCGCGGTGGGTGGCCATTGCCGCATAGCCGCCTTCCGAATAACCGGTGAGGAACAGCTTGCCGTTGCCGGCGACCGGCTCGGTCAGTCGCGCCATCGCCGTGCGCGCGGCGGCAAGCGCGTCGATCATGTCTTTCGATTGCTGCTCGGCGATATGATGCGGATGGTAGTTCAACGCCGACGTGTCGTAGCCGGCGTAATTCGGCGCAATCACGATGTAGCCCTGCGCGGCATACATGGCGGCCGGCGTGCTGATCCTGCCCGCGCCTTCGTTCGTCATGTCGCCGATGTCGGCCATGTTCAGCTTGCGCTGGAACGAGCTGCCATGACCATACAGCACGAGCGGGCGCTGGCCGCCGCAGGCCGGATCGGCGCCGGTCGGCACCAGCAGCGCGGCCGATGCCGTCGTCGCTTCGCCGGCCGCGCCGACCGTGTTGTACTCGACCCGGTGAAAGTCGATGCCGCACTTCGGTGCGCCCGCGATCGCCAGCAGTTGGGGGCCGAATTTGTTCAATTGCGTGCCGACCCCGGCCACGTCCAGCGACAACAGGCGCGTCGGCGAGTTGCGCAGCAGGGCGCCGCGCCCGGCCGGGGTGTCGTCCACGGTCGGACCGGACGAGCCGCCGCAGCCTGCCAGCAGGATGGCCAGCGCGGCGCCGGGTAGCAGGAATCGGGATCGGAATCGGGTAAAGGGGATTGGGTGTGGCATCGTGCCTCCGGTAAGTGATCAAATAGCGTCGAATGCGCGCCTGGCGATGCAGGTGGCAACGGCATTATGCAAACGCCAACCTTCGGCTTTGCCAAAGACCGGCGCTGGCGCGGCCTTTGGCTGGCGTTAAGGTTGAGCTCGGTATAATCGGCCCATGCATCTACTCCTCATTGAAGACGATCTGGACTTTGGGCGCGCCCTGCAAGGCGCCCTCAAGGCCGAAGCCATCAGCAGCGAATGGCTGCGCCGCGCCGGCGACGCGCCGCGCTGTTTTCACGACACAGCGTTTGACTGCGTGCTGCTCGACCTGACCTTGCCCGATGGCTGCGGTTTCGACTTGCTGGCGCGCTGGCGCCGGGCCGCCAACGCGGTGCCGGTGATTGTGATGACGGCGCGCTCCGGGCTGGAAGACCGGCTCGCCGGCCTGGACGGCGGCGCCGATGATGTCATCGTCAAGCCCTTCGCCACCGAAGAGCTGATCTCGCGCCTGCGCGCGGTCTTGCGGCGTTATGCGCGCCAGGCCAGCGAGCAATGGGTGGTCGGCGCGCTGACGATCGAGCCGCGCCGTCATCTGGCGCAGCTCGACGGGCAAGCGCTCAAGCTGTCGCCGCGCGAATTCCAGCTGTTGCTGGAACTGGCGCGCGAACCGGGCGCGGTGGTGGCCAAGGGCGCGCTGTCGCAGCGGCTCGAGCCGCTCGGCGACGCGGTCGATTTCGCCGCGATTGAAGTGCATATTTCTAACCTGCGCCGCAAGATTGGCGCCGAGCGCATCCACACCGCGCGCGGTATCGGCTACGTGCTGGTGCCATGAGCGCCTGGCCGCGTCCGACCCTGGCGCGGCGCGTGATGCTCGCGCTCGGCATGGCCTTCCTGCTGGTGTGGTGCATGCTGCTGGCCTATGAATACATCCAGTTCAAGCAAGAATCCGAGCAACATTCGGGCGTGCACAAGGTCGGCAACGCGCTCTACGCGGCCCTTGCCAGGCTCGAGCGCCCGGAGCAGGTGACAACGGCGCTCGCCACCACCGCGACCTGGCTCAACCTGTTGCGCCACGAGGCGAAGCAATTGCCGGGCGAGCTGGTGTTCGAGCTGCGCGACCACCGTGGCCACCTGATCTATTCCTCGCTCGCCCAGGCAAGCCCGGCGCCGCCAGCCGGCGCGGACGACGCCTTCTGGGTATATGAGCGGGCCGCGCCCGCCTGGTCGCTGCGCATCGCCGAACCCAAGCCGGCGCGCACGGCCACGCTGGGCGGCCTGGGACGCGGACTGGTTCCCTACCTGCTCATTTCCCTGCCGTGCGTCTTGTTGCCCTTGTGGCTGGCCGTGCATCAGGGCTTGCGCCCCTTGCGGCTGCTGGCCGAGCGCGTGGCGGCGCGCCGGCGCGACGACCTCTCGCCGATCGGCATGGATCCGAACTACAGCGAGTTGCGCCCGCTGGTGGCCGCTTTCGACCAACTGCTGGCCAGCCTGCGCGGCAAGGCGCAGCGCGAACGCGCCTTCATCGAGGATGCGGCGCACGAACTGCGCACGCCGATGGCGGTGATCTCGACCCAGGCGCACGTCATTGCGCGCGCGACCGATCCGGGCGAACGCCGGCAAGCGCAGGAGCATCTGAACCTGGCCATTGCGCGCGCATCGCACCTGACCGGCCAACTGCTCGAACTGGCCACGCTCGACGAGATGGCGCCCGCCACGCTCGAACTGGTCGATGTGGCCGACAGCGTGCGCCAATTGTTGGCGCAGCACATGAGGCTCGCCCTGGCGCGCCGCATGGACCTGTCGCTCGATGCGCCCGACCAGCTGGACTGGCCGGTGGAAGTGGCCGCTTTTCACTCGATCGTCAGCAACCTGCTCGAGAACAGCCTGCGCTATGTCCCGCCCGGCGGCTGTGTGCAGGTCGGCCTGCGGCGCGACGGCGCCGACCTGGTGCTGTCGATCGCCGACGACGGACCCGGCATTGCGCCAGACCAGCGCCAGCACATTTTCGAGCGCTTTTACCGGGGGCGCGGACACGATGCCCCAGGCTCCGGCCTGGGCCTGGCGATTGTCAGGCAAGCTTGCGCCCGCATGCGGGGCGAGGTCCGGATCGTCGCCGGCCTGGCCGGCCGGGGCTGCGGCTTCGACGTGCGCTTTTTGGGTGGCGAGGAGCCGCGCGGCATGACACGCATGCGGTGTTACAAAAAAAGCATTCGGAACTGACAATATGCCATGTATTCTGATTAACATCCTGCCGATCCACGGCAGCCAACCCCCAAAGGCAAGCATGCACCCGCATTTCAACAAACGCACCTTGTGCGCACTGGCCGCCCTGGTCGCCGCCTGGGCGCCCGCCCAGGCCAACACCAGCACCTCGTCCGCCAGCATCGAGCAATTCCAGTTCCGCCTCGTCGACCTCGACCTGAACGATGGCATCGCTCCCTCGATCACCTTCGGCACGGACAGCCGTTTCGTACGTAGCGAAGGCGACGGGCAAGTCGACACCCGCAGCGAATCGGGAAGCACCTCGATCGTGACACAGTTCGGCTCGGCCGGCGGCACGCTGTCCGATACCGCCCTGCTCTCGCACACCAGCGTCGACCATCTGGCGCTGCATGACAGCTACCACACGTACGGCAGCCAGAGCAACCGCGCCACCGAGTTCATTCTGAGCCCGAATACCGAGCTGATCTTCACCGGCGTCGGCCGGATCGCGCAGCACCTTGGTGTCCCGTTCGTCTGGGCCGAAGCGAGGATCAGCATGTCGGCGCATCTGTTGGACGCGAACGGCTCCTGGACTCACCAGTTCAACAAGTCCTACGACGTGAATGCCAGTGATGGCTGGGCCACCATCAATTTGTACGGCTCGCTGATATCGGATGCGCAGCAACGCAGGGGCGAATTCTCGCTCGACGCCTTCACTGTCCTGGCGGAACCGGTCAGCACCGTTCCGGAGCCGTCCACCTACGCCATGCTGCTGGCCGGCACCTTCATGCTTGGGGCCGTGGCGCGCCGCCGCAAGGCCGCTGCCGCACGGGCGGCATGAACCAGCCCCGCCCCAACCATTCCGTCCCGGCCGCCATGGCCGGACAGCGCCATCCTCATCGAAACAATTGTATGCTTGCCCATCCATCCAAGATCGTCGCCGGGCTGTTCGCAGCCGGCCTGCTGGCGCTCGGCGGCGTCGCATGCGGCAAGCGGCGCGACCAGGCACGCATGGCCTGATTGCCGGGCACGCCGCGCGCGGCATGGCATGCATGCAGTGTTACATAAAAGGCATACGGAAATGACAATATTCCATGTATTCTGGTTAACATCCTGCTGATTGTCGGCAGCCAACCTCCCAAAAGGCAAGCATGCACCCGTATTTCAACAAACGCACCCTGTGCGCACTGGCCGCGCTGGCCGCCGCCTGGGCGCCCGCCCAGGCCAACACCAGCACCTCGAGCGCCAGCATCGAGCAATTCCAGTACCGGCTCGTCGATCTCGACCTGAACGATGGCGTCGATCCCTCGATCACCTTCGGCGTGGACACCCGTTGGCTGTCCACCACCGGCGACGGGCAAACCCAGCAAATCAGCGCATCGGGAACGACCTCGATCGTGACGCAGTTCGGCTCGGCCGGCGGCACACTGTCCGATACCGCCCTGCTCTCGCACGTCAGCCTCGACCATTCCGTGCCTGTGGATAAGCTTCGTCACGAATACAGCAACTATGGCAAGCGCGTCGGCGAGTTCATCCTGAGCCCGAATACCGAGTTGATCTTCACCGCCGTCGGCAAGATCGCGCAGCAACGTGAAGGCGGCTTGGAGGGAAATGACAGTCGTATCGCTATGCGGGCGTATCTTTTGGACGCGAATGGCAAGGAGTATAGACAATTCGACAAGTCCTACGAGGTCAATAACAGAAATGCCTCGGCCACCATCAATCTGTACGGCTCGCTGAGATCGGATGCCACGCAACGCAACGGCCAATTCTCGTTCGACGCCAACACCATCCTGATGGGAGTGACCCCGCCGGTTCCGGAACCGTCCACCTACGCCATGCTGCTGGCCGGCGCCGCCGTGGTGGGCGCCGTGGCGCGCCGCCGCCGCAAGGCCGCCGCAGCCCCGGCCGCATGAAGCGGCACCGCCCCAACCATTCCGACCCGGCCGCCACGGCCGGAAAGCGCCATCCTCATCGAAAGAATCCCATGCTTGCCCATCCACTCAAGATCGTTGGCGGCCTGCTTGCCGCCGGCCTGCTGGCCTGCGCACCGGCCCATGCCGCGAATGGCAACGCTTCCGCCAGCCTGAAAAACATCAAGTTCCAGCTGATCGACCTCGACCTGACCGACAACATCAGCCCGAGCATTGACTTCTTCAGCACCAGCGCCAGCGGCTACCTCAGCTTCTTCTCTTCCGATCCAGGCATCGACGAGACCGGTTATTCGAACCGCTTCGAGACCGTCAACAAGCCGTTCACTTACGGCGGCGCCAGCACGCACAACGGGCCGACCAGCATGCGTTCCGAGATGCATATCAACACGTCCCTGCCCGAGTGGACCTCTTTCGTCTCCACCAACCAGAGGCTGCACTTTACCTTGTCGCCCTCGACCCGGCTGCTGTTCTCGGCCGAGGCCGAGGTCTTCGTGCAAGACAACGGGATCAAGGACACGGCCGCTAACGCCACCCTGGGCGGCGGTTTCGAAACCACCATCGATGGGGTCAGGGGCTACGAATCGTTCTCCACCACGCTGTCGACCAGCGCCGGGGCGCGCAGCGAACTGCTGCTGGGCGTGCTCGATACGGGAGCGGCGATCGGGACTGGCGTGCTCGCGGCCGGCACCTCCGCCTCCTTCTACACCGATCAGAACACCTCGCCGGTGCCTGAACCGGAGACGTATGGCATGCTGCTGGCCGGCCTGCTGGTGCTCGGCGGCGTCGCGCGCGGGAAGCGGCGCGGCCAGGCACGCAAAGCCTGATTGCCAGGTCCGCCGCGCCCGCCGGGTATCGTTACTCCAGCACGCCGAGTATCGGTCCCAGCGGCGCGGCGCCGTCTGCGCGCCCGAGTGCGCTTGAGAACAGGCTCGAGATCGAGCCGTCCAGGTAGAGTGCATTCTTGCAATGCAACGTGTCGCGGAAGTAGGTGGCCAATTCGTGGAAGGTGACCGGCACGTTGCTGATCACAAAAATCGCCTTGCCATCGACCACGCCGACGCCGTTGCGCACGTAGCGCGACGGCGATGCCGGGTCGAAGCGGGGATGCAGTTGGCCATCGATCACCAGCATCGGACCGGACTGGGTGGCCAGGCGCACCTCCACGGCCTTGGCCGCGTACGATGGATAAGCCGACGATTCGAGCACCGCCGGTCCGGCCTTGCCCAGCATGAACACGCCATTCGGCTTCATGAAGAAATTGCCCTTGCCATCATCCAGGTTCAGCGGCGCCAGTTGCTTGCCGTTTTCCACATGCAGGCCCACCGGGGCGAAGCCCGGATGGTACATGCCGGCGTTGACGGCAAATACCAGGCGCTGCTTGCGCCCCTGCAACCACGCCTGCAGGCGGGCGAAGCCCATGAAGGGCTGTCCCGCCTCGTCGTACAGGAACAGGCGCAGGTCTTGCCGCGCCGGGTCGACCGTCACCACCGTGAAACGGGCGTCGGCCGCCTGGCACAGCTGGGCGCACAGGCAAAACAGCAGGGAGAACAGGCGTTTTTTCATGACGCCAGTGTAGCGCGTCTCCCCGCCGCACGGGCTGGCTAGTACAGCATCGGCGAACCGTCCACCAGCGCCCCACCAGCGAGCAGCGGCTGCATGCCGCCGAAGCTCGCGCTGCCGATGATGGTCAGGGCCGCGTTCATGCCCAGCGCCGCCAGGTTGCCGTCCACCGCGTAGTGATAGGCCAGGTCGCCGCCGATGGCGGCCGTGTCGCTGCCGCCGCGCGAGAACGCCGCCAGCGAGGCCGCCATGTTCCAGCTGGTCAAGGACGGGTTGGCCAGGCGCGCCTGGTTGAACTGGCCGACCAGGCCGGCAAAGTCGAACAGCTCGACCTTGTTGTCGTGGATCGCACTGGCCGAACCTGGCTGGTAATCGACGCCGCCGGCGGTGACCACCTGCAGGGTCGAGACGCTGGCGCCGCTGTTGCCATACCAGTTCTTGAAGGTGATCTGGTCGCCCGCGCCCATTGTCAGGACCAGCTCGGCACCGACCTTTTTCAGGGCCAGGCCGGCGAACGCGATGCCGTGGCCCAGCGAGAGCGTGTCGTCGCTGGCGCCCACGGCGCTCAGGACATCCTGGCCATCGCCCCGGTTAAAGACGTGCACGTCGGCCCCCTGCTGCCCATTGATGCTGTCGTTGCCGGCGCCACCGATGAACAGTTCCCTGGCAGCGCCCCCGACCAGCGTATCGGCGCCGCTGCCGCCGCTGAACAGATTGGCCTCGGTCCCGTTGTCGGTCAGCGTATCGTTACCGGCGCCGCCCAGCAGCAGGTCGTAGCCGGCCAAGCCGTTCATGGCGTTCGCCGCGCTATTGCCGACGATCAGGTTGTTACCTGTATTGCCGGTGCCGTTGATGGGCGCCGTGCCCGTCAGGGTCAGCACTTCGACGTGGACGGCCAAGGTCCTGTTAACCAAGCTGAACAGCTGATCGAGACCGCCGTTCGCCATTTCGGTCGTCACGTCGCTGGTGCTGTCGACGTAATACGTGTCGTCGCCGCCGCCGCCGATCATGACGTCGCCGCCCGCGCCGCCATTGAGCACGTTGGCGCCGGCATTCCCGCTGAGCGTGTTGTTGAGCGTGTTGCCGGTGGCGTCGATGGGAGCGCTGCCGGTCAGGATCAGGTGTTCCACGTTCGCGGGCAGGCTGTAACTCACGCTGCTGTGGATGCTGTCGGCGCCCGCGCCGGCGCCTTCGCTCACCACGTCGAACGCCTGGTCGACCAGGTAGCTGTCGTTGCCCGCGCCGCCGACCAGGGTGTCGGCGCCGAGGCCGCCGTCAAGCGTGTCGTCCCCGCCCAGCCCGTACAAGGTGTCCTTGTTCGACTTGCCGGTGAGGGTGTCGGCGGCGGCGCTGCCGGTCAGGGTCAGGCTCGCGCCCTGGCCGATGTTCAGGGCCAGGGTGGCCGTCGCCGCCAGGCCGCCGGCGTCGGTGTAGCGCACGGCGACGCTGGCGCCGCCCTCGCCCAAGACCGGGGTGCCGGAAAACGTGCGGGTGGCGGCATCGAACGCCAGCCATGCCGGCAGTTGCGCGGCGCTGTAGACGCCGACGTCGCCCGCATCCGGGTCGGTAAAGCTTGCCGCCGGCAAGCTGTAGCTGAACGGTACGCCTTCGGTCACCGTCAAGGGCGCGAGCGCGCCGGCCAGCACTGGCGCGCGGTTGGTGTTGGCGACGATCACAGCGAAGGGGTGCGACGTCGTCAGGCCGCCCAGGTCGGTGGCCGTGACCTTCAGCGCATAGGTGCCGCTGTCGTCGTAGCCGGCGCTGCCGCTCAGGTAGTTGTTGCGCACGTCGTAAGCCATCCATGATGGCAGTGCGCTGCCGTCGGCGCGCGTCACGCTCAGGCTCACGGCGTCGAACTGGTTCGGATCGGTAAAGGCGGCCGGACGCAGGTAAAAATTGCCGCCCTCGGCCAGCGTGGCGTTGGCGCCGCCGCCGGCATACACCGGCGCCAGGTTCTGCTCGACCGTCATGCGCGCGCTGTCGCTGATGCGCAAGCCTTGCTTGTCGGTGGCGGTGATGACCAGCTCGTACGTGCCGACGTCGGCGCTGGCCGGGAAACCGGTGAAGCTGCCACCGACGGTCGGATGCGGCGCGAAATGCAGCCATGACGGCAAGGGCGCATTGCCGGCCAGCGAGGCCGACAGGGTCAGCACATCGCCGCTGTCGGGGTCCGAAAACATGCGCGCGCCGAGCGTGAGGCCGAAAATATGCCCGGACACCGCGCTAAAGTCGGGCAAGCCCTTGGTCAGCACCGGCGCGCGGTTGACGTCGAGCACCACGATGCCAAACTCGCTCGATGTGCTCAAGCCGCCCCGGTCGGTCGCGCTGGCCTTGAGCTGGTAGCTGCCGCTGTCCTGGAAGCCGGGCGTGCCGCTGATCTTGCCGCTGGCCGCATCGTAGGCCATCCATGCCGGCGCGGCGCTGCCGTCGGCGCGCGTGAGCACGACGGCCAGCGTATCGTTCGGGTTGGGGTCGGCAAACAGCGGCGCCGGCAGCGAAAAGGCCGCGCCTTCGGCCACGCTGGCGCCGGCGCTGGCCGCCACCACCACCGGCGCCACGTTCGGCCCGTTGACGGTCAGGCGGAAAATGTCGCTGGCCGACTGCGCGCTGCGGTCGGTCGCGACCACTTTTATGTCAAACACGCCCATGTCGGCCAGGCCCGGCGTGCCGCTGAAGGTGCGGCTGGCGGCGTCGAAGCGCAGCCACGCCGGCAGTTCGGCGCCGTCGGCGCGCAGCGCCGTGTAGCTCGGCACGTCGCCCGCGTCGGGGTCGAAAAAGTGGCTGGCCGACAGCTGCAGCGTGAACCCGATGTCGGCGCTGGCGGCGGCGTCGGACAGCGGCATGGTGAGCACCGGCGCGCGCTCGCTCAACTGGGCGATGGTCTTGATGCTGCCGTCGGCAAACTCGACCCAGCTGACACCGGCGCCCTGGTTGAGCAGGGTGACCTGGCCGCCCCTGCCGTCATACAGATGGCGCGCGTCGCCCGTATTGACCACCTGGACCTGGTTGGGATAGACGCCCGCGGCGAAGCGCAGTACATTGCCTGGCGTGCCGTCCGGGCGGGCGGCGTCGTCGACGACCGACACGCCTGCGCCACCGGCGAACAGATAGATATCGTCGCCGGCGCCGCCGGCCAGCAGGTTGTTGCCGGCGCCGCCGCTGAGCAGGTCGCGGCCCGCGCCGCCGTTCAGCACGTCGTCGCCGGCGTCGCCGTCGAGGGTGTCGTCGCCGTCGCCGCCATCGAGGGTGTCGTTGCCTGTGCCGCCGGCGAGCACGTCGTCACCGCCCAGCCCGGTCAGGCGGTCGTTGCCGCCCTTGCCGTCGAGCTTGTCGTCGCGCACGGGGTCGCCCAGCATTTCATTGTCGCCCTCGTCGCCGTTGACGACCGGCGCCAGCGTCATCGCCAGCAAAGTTTCCCGATCCCAGCTGGTGCCGTCGGCGAAGCGGATCTGGGCCGGCACGCGCAGCAGGGCGGGGTCCGGCATGATGCGCATTTCCAGGATCGCGTCGCTGCCGGCGATGCGCACCAGGAACTGGTACTGGCCCTGCAGCGACACGCTCACCTGGTCCGGGCGCACGTCGGGCGCCATCATGATGGTGTTGTCGGCGTAGACCGGGCCGGACAGCAAGGTCACCAGGCCGTTGTCGCGCCCGAAATACAGCAGGTTGCGGCCTTCGCCGAGCTCGACCTGGTCGTGCCCGGCGCCGGGCCTGGCGCTATCGTCGCCGGCGCCGCCGGAAAGAAAATCGTCGCCGTTGCCGCCGCTGAGAGCATCGTTGCCGTCCATGCCGTACAGCTGGTCGTTGCCGTCGCCGCCGTCCAGGACGTCGTGGCCGCCTTCGCCGATCAGGGTATCGTTGCCTTCCATGCCATACAGATCGTCGTCGCCGCCTCTGCCGTCGATAACATCCGCGCCCGGGGTACCCCACAAGATGTTTCTGCTGTTATCGCCAACGATGGAATTTGCCATGGAATGTGCCTGTTATGAAAAAGTGTAAAGACATTGTTTTATAGAAATGATTCCCGGTAGTCAAATTGAATTGTCAAATTGTGTTGTATAAATGTGCTACATGGATGGGGAGCAAGGAAATGCGGCCCAGCCCGGTTTTACCGTATGATTCCAGCCATCGTTTCTTCCGCCGACACTTAGATGAGCCCCGTTCCCCCCACCATCGCCCACGCCATGAAAGCGTTCGTCAGCAACACCCCGGCGCTGGTGTACCAGTTCGAGCTGCATGCGGATGGCCGCGTGGCCTTTCCCTACGTCAGCGACGGCTGCGCCGCCCTGCTCGGCCTGTCCGCCGCCGAACTGCAGGCCGAACCGCAGCGCTTCATCGAGCTGATCGTGCCGGAAGACCGCAAGAGCTACCTCGACGCCATGCATGCCTCGGCCGCCAGCCTGGCGGGCTGGAACTGGGAAGGGCGGGTCTGGATCCACGAATACAAGGACCAGAAATGGATCAACCTGCGCTCGTCCCCGCGCGCCATGGCCGACCATCCCGGCAGCGTGCACTGGGAAGGGGTGATGACCAACATCACCGCCAGCAAGCTCGAACAGCTGGAAGTGACGCGTTCGCGCGCCCGCCTGGCCGAGCTGGCCGCGCACATGGAGCATGTCAAGGAACAGGAGCGCACCCGCATCGCGCGCGAAATCCACGATGACCTGGGCGGCAACCTGACCGCCATCAAGATGGCCCTGATGATGCTGACCCAGCGCCTGCCGCCCGACCAGCCGCAGCTGGCCGAGCGGGCCGCCTATGTCGAGGCGCTGGTCGACCGCACCATCGACGCGGTGCACCGTATTTCGCTCGACTTGCGCCCCTCGATGCTCGACTTCGGGATCAATGCCGCGCTCGAATGGCAGATCAAGGAATTCGAAAAGCAGAACGGCATCGCCTGCAGCTTTGCCTGCACCGACAAGGAAATCGACCTGCACCTGGACCATGCGACCGCGCTGTTCCGGATTTTCCAGGAAGCGCTGACCAATATCGCCAAGCATGCGCACGCGAGCCGGGTTGCCGTGCGCCTGCAATTGCTGCGCCAGCACATTGTCTTGACGATCACCGACAACGGCGCCGGCATCGCCCAGGCCGACCGCCACAAGCCGCAATCGTTCGGCCTGCGCGGCATGAGCGAACGGGCCCAGGCGCTGGGCGGCACCATGACCCTGGCGCACGCCCCCGGCGGCGGCACGGTGGTGAGCATCAAAATCAGGCTCAGTTCGGCCAAAACGACGATAATGGCGGATCAGGGCGCCGAGGCCGACGCGGCGGCGCCCGACGCCACCAAGTAAAGTAAAGAAGCAGCAATGACCGACAACGCCATCATCCGGGTATTCATCGCCGACGATCACGCGATCGTGCGCGAGGGCTTGAAACAAATCCTGGCCGAGTCGCCCGACATCATCGTCGCCGGCGAGGCCGAGGATGGGGTCGAGGCGATCAAGCACATCCGCAAGGCCAGGTGCCACGTGATGCTGCTCGATATTTCCCTGCCCGACCGCAGCGGCATCGAGGTGCTCAAGCTGGTCAAGAAGGAGCATCCCGAACTGGCCGTGCTGATGCTGTCGATGCACCGCGAAGACCAGTACGCGATCCGCTCGCTCAAAGCCGGCGCGGCCGGCTACCTGACCAAGCAGAGCGCCCCGCGCGAACTGGTCACCGCCATCCGCCAGGTCGCCGGCGGGCAAAAGTACGTCAGCGCGGCGCTGGCCCAGGAACTGGCCAGCGCGGTCGGCGAAAACCACGACACGCCGCTGCACGACACCTTGTCCGACCGCGAATACCAGACCCTGACCATGATCGCCTCGGGCAAGACGGTGGGCGCGATCGCCAAGGAATTGTCGCTGTCGGTAAAGACCATCAGCGAATACCGCTCGCGCCTGCTTGTCAAGATGAAACTGAAAAACAGTGCCGAATTGACGCACTATGCGATCAAAAACCAGTTGATCGAATAAGTATTTTCCAGCGCCGCACGCCAGCTTAATGCTCTGGAGTAAGATGCTTTATCCGCTCTTTTCCAGAGATGGCAGGAAACAAACAAGCTTATCATTGGCACATCATCGCCGAACCTGACCGAGGCACTGTTCTACATGGCTACAACTCCGCCCACCGCCGCCCAGAATCCCGCCGCGCAAAATCCGGCTGATATCGCGCGCGAAGCCTTCCGTCGCCTGGCCACGCGCCGCATCGCGCCGACCCCGGAAGCCTACCGCGAAATCTATAACGAGATCGCCGGCATCGCGGACACCCCGGCGCCGGCGCGCGCCCCCGAGGCCGCCGCCCCCGAGGCCGCGCCCGACGCCGGCGCCGAAAACGTGCTGGGCGACTTCGCCAGCAAGTTGAGCGAAACGCCGGGCGAACTGGCCGACTTCGGCCGCCGCTTCGCGCGCGCCGTCAAGACGCGCGACTGGGATGGCTATGCGCGCAACCTGAACCAGCTGCTCGAAAAACACTTGCGCAAGGGCGGCGGCATCGAGCTGGCCTCGCTGTCGGCCCTGTCCGACGCGCCCGACGCCAAGGTCTTGCGCGACCTGCTCAGCCGCACCCTGAGCGTCGCGGTCGCCTCGCTGCTGGCCGACACCCCGGCCCTGATGGTCGAAGCCGAAGCGCTCGGCGCCGCCGTCAAGGTGGCCACCAGCGAGGACGCCCTGAACGATGTCAGCGTGCGCCTCAAGCAGTTGTGCTACCAGATCGATGTCAAAAGCGGCGACGTCGGCGAACAGCAGGAATTGCTGCTGCGCCTGTTCAAGCTGCTGCTGGAAAACGTCAGCGAACTGCTCGACGACGACAGCTGGCTGCGCGGCCAGATCGATTCGGTGCAGGAACTCATTGCCGGCCCGATCGACCAGCGCGCGCTGGAAGACGCCACCCGCGGCCTGAAAGAAGTCATCTACAAGCAGAGCCAGCTCAAGCACAGCCTGTCGGACGTCAAGCTGACGGTCAAGAACATGATGCTCACCTTCATCGACCGCTTGAGTTCCGTGGCCACCACGACCGGCGACTTCCACGAAAAGATCGGCAGCTTTTCCGAAAAGATCAGCCATACCGACAATATTGCCGAACTGAACATCATCCTCGAAGAAGTGCTGCGCGAAACGCGCCTGGTGCAGACCGAAGCGCTCAAGTCGCGCGACCGCATGGTGCTGGCGCGCCAGGAAGTGCAGGAAGCCGAGCAGCGCATCCACACCCTGGAAGCGAAGCTCCAGCACATGAGCGAACTGGTGCGCGAAGACCAGTTGACGGGCAGCCTGAACCGGCGCGGCCTGGACGATATTTTCGAGCGCGAAACGGCGCGCTCGGACCGCCGCGGCACCCCGCTGTGCATCGCCATGCTCGACCTGGACGACTTCAAGCGCCTCAACGATACCTACGGCCACCTGGCCGGCGACAACGCGCTCAAGCACCTGGTCAAGATTGTCAAGGAAACCATCCGCTCGATGGATGTGATCGCCCGCTTCGGCGGCGAGGAATTCTTGATCCTGCTGCCGGAAACCACGGTCGAAGCGGCCTCGCTGACCATGACGCGCCTGCAACGCGACCTGACCAAGCATTTTTTCCTGCACGATAACGAAAAAGTGCTGATCACCTTTTCCGCCGGCGTGGCCCTGCGCAGCCCCAACGAAGACCAGGCCAGCCTGGTGCGGCGCGCCGACAAAGCCATGTACCAGGCCAAGCAAACCGGCAAGAACCGGGTCGTGATCGCCGACTGACCGCCCTTGCCCGACTGAGGAACTGAGCACGCCCATGAAAAAAACCGCTTCCTACGCTCCCCCCTCCCCCCTCGCCCTGGCCATGGAGCATCACCGGGCGGGACGGCTGGAGCAGGCGGAAGCGCTGTACCGCAAGCTCGACGGCAAGGCTGAAGCCCTGCACCTGCTGGCCCTGCTCTACCAGCAAGGCGCACGCCACGCCGACGCCATCGACGCGCTGCAACGCGCGATCGACAAGGAACCGGGCCGCGCGCCGTATTACGTCGCGCTCGACGCCAGCTACCGCGCCCTCGACCTGCTGCCCGCGCTGCAAGCGAGTTACGCGCGCCTGCTGCAAGGGCAGCCGGACAATATCGAAGCCCACCTCCTGCTCGGCCACGCCCTGCGCGACGACGGCCGCCTGCCCGACGCCCTCTCCAGCTACCTGGCGGTGCTGGCGCTGCAGCCCGAGCATGCCGAGGCCTACAGCAACCTGGGCGACACCCTGAAACTGATGGGCAACCTGGACGAAGCCCAGGTCTGCTACGTCAAGGCGCTGGAACTCCAGCCCGGCTTTGCCGAAGTGCACAACAACCTGGGCTCGCTGTACCAGCAGCAGGAACAATGGGCGCTGTCGGCCGGGCATTTCGACGCCGCGCTGGCGCTGCGGCCGGACCTGGCCGCGGCCCACTACAACCTCGGCGTGACGCGCCAGCACCAGGGCCTGCTGGACGAGGCCGTGGCCTGCTACCGGCGCGCACTGGCGCTCGATCCGCGCCTGCCCCAGCCGTACAACAACATGGGCATCGCGCTCAAGGAACTGGGGCGGCTCGACGACGCGGTTGCCGCCTACCAGGCCGCGCTGGCGCTGGCGCCCGATTTTGCCGAAGCGCTCAACAACCTCGGCGGCGCCCTGCTCGACCAGCAACAGGTCGGGCCAGCGATCGAATGCTTCCAGCACGCCGTCACCGTGCGTCCCGGCTACGCCGAAGCGTACTGCAACCTGGGCGTCGCCTACAAGGCCGACTACCGCCTGGAAGAAGCGCTGGTCTGTTTCGAGAACGCGGTGTACCTGAAACCGGAATACGCCGACCCCTACGCCATGCTGGCGCTGACCAACGCCGACCTGCAACGCCATGTGCAAGCGCTTCACTGGTGCGAAAAAACCCTGGCCATGTGGCCCGACAGCGCCGCCGCCCACTTCAACCTGGGCGTGGCCTTTGCCAATATGGACCGCACGGTCGAAGCGATCGCCTCGTTCGAACAGGCGATTGCGCGCAAGCCGGAATTTGCCGACGCCTGGAACAACCTCGGCGTGGCCTTCAAGGAACGCGGCCGCTTCGACGAAGCCGTGGCCGCCTTCGAAAAAGCGATCAGCCTGCGCGACAGCTTCGCCGAAGCCTACAACAACCTCGGCAGCGCATTGAAAGACCAGGGTAAACCCGACGCCTCGCGCCAGATGTACGAGCGCGCCATCGCGATCGCGCCCAACTACGCGGCGGCCCATAACAACCTGCTGCTGTCGATGCAGTACGCGGCCGGCATCACCGAGCAACAATTGTTCGAGCTGCACCTGCGCTTCGCCGCCCAGTTCGAGCCAAGCCTGGCGGCCGAGCGCTTCGTCCATGCGCCCGGGCGCGACCCCGCCAAGCGCCTGAAAATCGGCTACGTCTCGCCCGACTTCCGGCGCCACGCGGTCGCGTTCTTCATCGAACCGATCCTGGCGCGCCACGACAAGGCCCAGGTCGAGGTGTTCTGCTACTACAGCCACGTGATCAACGACCAATTCACGGCCCGCATCCAGGCCGACGCCGACCACTGGATACCGTGCCGCAACATGTCCGACCAGCAGCTGGCCGAGCGCATCCACGCCGACGGCATCGACATCCTGGTCGACCTGGCCGGCCACACGTCCGGCAACCGCCTGCTGGCCTTCGCCCGCAAGCCGGCGCCGGTGCAGCTGACCTACATCGGCTACCCGTCCACCACCGGCCTTACCAGCATGGATTACCGCCTGACCGACGCCTGGGCCGAGCCGCCGGGCCAGAGCGAGCACGTCAACGTGGAAACCCTGTGGCGCCTGCCGGAAGTGTTTTGCTGCTACGCCGCGCACGCCAACAGCCCGGCCGTGATCGACCATCCGCCGTGCCAGGACAATGGCTATCTCACCTTCGGCTGCTTCAACAATTACGCCAAGGTGAGCGACCCGACCATCGTGCTGTGGGCCGCGATTCTCGCGCAAGTGCCCGAGTCGCGCCTGATGCTCGAAATTCTCGGCCTGGACAACCCCGGCATGCGCGACGGCGTCGAACAGCGCTTTGCGCGCCTGGGCATCGACCCGGCGCGCCTGGTCCTGATCGCCAACGACCGCAAGAACCAGTTCGTGCTGTACAACCGGATCGACATCGCGCTCGACCCGTTCCCGTGCAACGGCGGCACCACCAGCTTCGACACCCTGTGGATGGGCGTGCCTTTTGTGACCCTGGCCGGCAGCAATTTCATTTCGCGCCTGGGCGTGACGATCCTGCACAACGGCGGCCTTGACGAACTGATCGGCGAGGACGAGGCGGCGTATGTCGCCATCGCGGTGGACATCGCGCGCGACCCGGCGCGCCTGCGTCGCCTGCGCGACGGCCTGCGCGAGCGCACCCGCGCCAGTGCCCTGATGGACATGGCGCGCTTCACCCATCACCTGGAAGATGCGTACCGGGGCATGTGGGCAAAGTGGTGCAACAGCGGGTGCGACAGCGGTGAAGGAGTGCAGGCATGAAAGCCGTCATCCTGGCCGGCGGGCTCGGCACGCGGATTCTCGAAGAAAGCCATCTGAAGCCGAAACCGATGATCGAAATCGGCGGCAAACCCATGCTCTGGCACATCATGAAAGTGTTCTCGCACCACGGCGTGAACGAGTTCATCATCTGCGTCGGCTACAAAGGTTACCTGATCAAGGAATTCTTTTCCAACTATTTTCTCCACATGTCGGACGTTACCTTCGACATGCAGAACAACCGCATGGAAGTGCACGAACGGCACGCCGAACCGTGGCGCGTGACCCTGGTCGACACCGGCGCCGACACCCTCACCGGCGGGCGCCTGAAGCGCGTGCGCGAATACCTGGAACCGGGTAAACCCTTCTGCTTCACCTACGGCGACGGCGTGGCCGACATCGACATCGCGGCCGAAATCGCCTTTCACCGCGCCCACGGCCGCCTGGCGACCGTGGCCGCCGTGCAGCCGCCCGGACGCTACGGCGCGCTGGTGCGCCAGGGCGACGCCGTCACCGCCTTCATGGAAAAACCGCAGGGCGACGGCGGCTGGATCAACGGCGGCTTTTTCGTGCTGCAACCGGACGTGGTCGACCTGATCGACGGCGACGATTGCAGCTGGGAAGTCGAACCGATGCAGGCGCTGGCCGCGCAAAACCAGCTGATGGCGTACGAGCACGCCGGCTTCTGGCAACCGATGGACACCCTGCGCGAAAAGAACATGCTCGAAGAAATGTGGCAGTCGGGCACGGCGCCATGGAAGGTCTGGGCGTGAGCGGCATGCACGCGCTCGCGCACGCGTTCCACGGGCGGCGCGTGTTCGTCACCGGCCACACCGGCTTCAAGGGCGCCTGGCTGTGCCTGTTTTTGGCGCGGCTGGGCGCGCGCGTGACCGGCTATGCGCTGGCCCCGTCCGGCACGCCCAGCATGTTCGGCTTAGCCCGCGTGGGCGACACCCTGGCGCGCCACCACATCGCCGACGTGCGCGACCAGGCCGCCCTGGGCGCCGCCATGACCCAGGCCGCGCCCGAACTGGTGCTGCACCTGGCGGCCCAGGCGCTGGTGCGCCACAGCTACGCCGACCCGGTAACGACCTGGTCGACCAACGTGATGGGCACCGTGCACGTGCTCGAAGCGCTGCGCGCCTGCCCGAGCGTGCGCGCCGCGCTGGTGGTAACCACCGACAAATGCTACGAGAACCAGCACTGGCCCTGGGGCTACCGCGAAAACGACCGCCTCGGCGGGCATGATCCGTACAGCGCCAGCAAGGCCGGCGCCGAACTGGTGGCGCACAGCTACCGCAGCAGTTTCTTTAGCGAAAACGGCCCGCTGATCGCCACCGCGCGCGCGGGCAACGTGATCGGCGGCGGCGACTGGAGCGCGGACCGCCTGATTCCCGACGCCGTGCGCGCCATGCAAGAAGGCGGCGCGCTGCCGGTGAGGAGTCCCAACGCCACCCGCCCGTGGCAGCACGTGCTCGAACCGCTGCACGGCTACCTGCTGCTGGCCGCGCGCCTGCTGGCCGGCGACGCCTCCTGCGCCGGCGCCTACAACTTCGGCCCCGACGCCGCCGACAACCTGTCGGTCGCGACTCTCCTGGGCCGCTTGCAAACCCACTGGCCGCAGCTGGCATGGCGCCTCGACGGCGACCAGCACGCCGCCCGGGAAGCCGCCCTGCTCTACCTCGATTCAAGCAAGGCGCGCCACGAGCTCGACTGGCAAGTGCGCTGGCCGCTGGCGACCGGCATCGAACAGACGGCCGCCTGGTACGCCGCCGCCCACGAAGAGCGCGACATGCGTGCCTTTACCGAACAACAACTGGAGCATTTCTGCGCATGACGACACCAGCCCGCTCCTGCCGCGCTTGCGGCGCACCGCTGCACCACAGCTTTGCCGACCTGGGCCTCTCGCCCGTGTCGAACGCCTTTGTCGAGCCGGACCAGGCCGCCGAGGGCGAGATGTTCTATCCGCTGCACGCCATGGTGTGCGCCGGGTGCTGGCTGGTGCAACTGGCCGACGCCACCCGCGCCGAACTGCATTTCCACGCCAACTACGTATATTTCTCCTCATTTTCGAGCAGCTGGCTGGCGCACGCGCGCGCCTACGTCGAACAGATGACGGCGCGGCTTGGCTTGAACGGGTCCAGCCGCGTGATGGAAATCGCCAGCAACGACGGCTACCTGCTGCAATACTTCCAGCAAGCGGGCATTGCCTGCATCGGCATCGAACCGAGCGGCAATACGGCGGCGGCGGCGCGCGCACGCGGCATCGACACGCGCGAACTGTTCTTCAACCGCGCCACGGCAAGCGCGCTGGCGGCGCAGGGCGAACAGGTCGACCTTTTACTGGGCAACAACGTGCTGGCCCATGTGCCCGACCTGCACGACTTCGTCGGCGCCATGCCGGCCGTGATGAAGCGGCAAGCGGTGGCCACCCTGGAATTCCCCCACCTGCTGCGCCTGATCGCCGACCAGCAGTTCGACACGATTTACCACGAACACTATGCGTATTTATCCCTGACCGCCTTGATGCCCGTGTTCGCGCGCGCCGGCCTGCGCGTGTTCGACATCGAGCACTTGACTACCCACGGCGGCAGCCTGCGCGTGCACGCCTGCCTGCCAGGGGCGGCGCACGCCACCACGGCGCAGGTCGCCGCTTGCCTGGAACAGGAACAGGCGGCCGGCCTCATGCGCCTGGACACCTACACCGGCTTTGGCGAGCGCATGCGCGCCACCAAGCGCGCGCTGCAACGCTTTTTGATCGACGCCAAGGACCAGGGCAAGACCATCGCCGCCTACGGCGCGGCCGCCAAGGGCAACACCCTGCTCAACTACTGCGGCATCGGCGCCGACATCATCGACTACGTGGTCGACAGCAATCCCGCCAAGCAAGGCAAGCTGCTGCCGGGCAGCCGCATCCCGGTGCGCGCGCCGCACGCCGTATTCGAGACGCGTCCCGACTACCTCTTGATCCTGCCGTGGAATATCAAGGACGAATTGATGGGCCAGATGGCCGGTATCCGCGACTGGGGCGGGCAATTCCTGCTGGCTAACCCGCACATCCAGGTGGTGGCCTGATGCGATTGACCCCGACACCGCTGGCCGGCGCGTTTCTCATCGACATCGACCCGGTCGAGGACGAGCGCGGCCTGTTCGCGCGCACCGTCTGCGCAGACGAGTTCGCGCGGGACGGCCTGGTGAGCCATTTCGTGCAGCAAAGCGTGTCCTGGAATCCGCGCGCCGGCACCTTGCGCGGCTTGCACTTCCAGATCGCGCCGGATCAAGAAATCAAGCTGGTGCGGGTTACGCGCGGCGCGGTTTTTGACGTCATCGTCGACGTGCGGCCAGGCTCGGCCACCTATGGCAAGGCATTCCATGCCGAACTGTCGGCCGAGAACCGCCGCCAGTTATATCTTCCCGCCGGCATGGCGCATGGCTTCCAGAGCCTGCAGGCCGGCACCGAAGTCCTGTATCAGATGAGCGCGCCGTTCCGCCCCGCTTCCGCGCGCGGTCTGCGCTGGGACGATGCGGCCCTCAACATTCCCTGGCCGCCCTGCGCTACGCGCACGATCGCCGACAATGACCGGGCTTGGCCGACCTTGGCCGGCCTTACCTCTTAACTTCCCTGTGAAGGAACGCCATGATTCCCGTTTTTAAGCCGCTGATCGAAAAAGAAGAAATCGACGCCAGCCGTGAATCGCTCGAAATGGGCTGGCTCGGCATGGGCAGCTACGTGTCCGGGTTCGAAAACAAGGTCAAGGAAATCCTCGGCACCGAAGAGCGCTACGTCGCCGCCCTCAGTACCGGCACCGCCGGGCTGCACGTGGCCTTGCTCATCGCCGGCGTCGGCCCGGGCGACGAAGTCATCGTATCCTCGTTCAACTGCTCGGCCGACTTCCAGGCCATTTCATGGGTGGGGGCCGAGATCGTCTTCTGCGACTGCCTCGACGAGACCCTGGCGATCGACATGAAACAAGCCGCCACGCTCGTCACGCCCAAGACAAAAGCCATTATCGTGATGGATTACGACTGCATCCTCTGCGATCACGACGAGATTGCTGAATTTGCCGCCACCCACAAGCTGCGCGTGATCCATGATGCCGCGCACTCCTTCGGCTCCCTCTACAAGGGCAAGCCGGTCGGCAGTTTTTCGGACATCTGCGTATTCAGCCACGACCCGGTCAAAACCATCACCTGCCTCGACGGCGGCACCATCGTCGTCAAGACCAAGGAAGAACTGGCCATGGTGCACGAACTGCGCCTGCTCGGCATGCAGCAGCCGGCCTCGGTCATGTACCAGAACCAGCGCGCCTGGACCTTCGATGTCGAGCGCGTCGGCTACCGCTACCACATGCTCAATATGCACGCCGCCATCGGACTGGCCCAGCTCTCCAAGCTGGACTTGATCGCCAGCAGCCGGCGCGAGGCCTGCATCAAGTACAACGCCCTGCTGGCCGGGATCGACCAGGTGCGCACGCCGCTGACCGACTTTAGCGACGTCAACCCTTTTCTGTACTACATCCGCGTGCCGGCCGGAGACCGCGACGAGCTGCGCAAGTTTTTGAAGGGCAACGGGGTCGACACCGGCATCCACTGGCAACCGGGGCACTGGTTCTCCCTGTGGAAAAACTGCCGCGCGGGCGACCTGAGCGTGACCGACCGGGTCGGCAATGAAATCCTGTCCTTGCCGCTGCACTCGCGCATGGACCTGGCCCTGGTTGACGAAGTGTGCCGCCAGATCGGGATGTATTTCGCGGCTAAAACAGCATGAGCGGCATGAACGGGCAAGCCCTGTTTGCCGCCTGGAAGCAGGCGGCCGGCGCCGGGGCCGACCTGGTCATACCCGTGGGGCGGCCGGTCGAAGCCCTGCTGCGCCCGATCGCCACCGCCAGCGAGCGCATCAACCTGACGGACGCGCGCCTGCTCAGCGAATGGCGCAACCGCTTCGTCAAGTCCTTCCTGACCGAGTTCGACTCGCACGAAACGCGCACCGCCAACTGGCTGGCCACGGCGGTCGCGCGCGATCCGGGCAAGATCCTGTTCATGGTCGACACCCTCGACGGCCGCCCGGTCGGGCACGTGGGGCTCGGCTTCATCGATTGGGACAAGGGTTACGTGGAAGCGGACGCCATCGTACGCGGCGGCGAGTGCCGCAAGGGCTTGATGACGGCCGCGTTGCAAGCGCTGCTGCACTGGGCGCATGTGGGCCTGGGCCTGCCCGATGCCTGGGTGCGGGTGCGCTCCGACAACCCGGCGGTGGCGTTTTACCGGAAGGCAGGCTTTAGTGAAGTCAAGCGCGTACCGCTGGCCAGCAGCAGCGCCGGCGGGCAAGTCACCTGGACCGAAGACCCGGCGGCCGGCGAGGATGCGCCGGCGCTGGTCTACATGCGCTACCAGGCGCCGGGATAAGGCGCGCCATGGCGCACGAACACCTGATCCCGTACACCTGCCAGCAGGTGGGCACGTTTTTTCCGGGCATGGACCCGGCCGTGCTGCAAGGCATCATCGCGCGCCATTGGGACGCGGCCATGACGCGCCTGCAGGCCTGCATCGACAAGGTGAAAATGTGGCCGCAAGGGCAATTCAATCACTTCAATTCAAGCCAGTACTGCCAGTATTTGTACTTTTTGTCGAATACGATCTGGCGTGCAGACCGTGGCGAAGAAGCGCTGGGCGTAGCGACGCGCCTGTTCCTGCTCAACAAGGCGCTCAACGGCATCGACCTGTTTTACGAGATCGCCATGCCGGACGTGTTTTTTATCGGGCACTCGGTGGGGATCGTGCTGGCCAAGGCGACGTATGGCAACTACCTGGTGCTGTACCAAAATTGCACAGTCGGCAAGAACCACGGCGTGGCCCCGGTGTTGGGCGATGGCGTGATTCTGTATCCCAACAGCGCCATCATCGGCCGCTGCCGGATTGGCGCCAACACGGCGGTGTCGCAAGGCACGGGCGTGATCAACCGCGACACGCCGGGCGAGTGCATGGTGTTCGCCGGCATGGCGGGCGAACTGACCATCAAAGCGGCCAAGCGGCCCCTGATCGACGACTTCTTCCGCCGCTGAAACGTTTTTCAACCGGGGTCAGAGCTTTAACTCGAAACATTTCTCGTTTGCTATTCGCGTACAATCGACGACCCGCTGCGCAAACGCGGCCTGATCAATGATGACGTGAAAAACAATGAAGACACTTACCGGCGACCTCCTCCAGCTTGCTCTCGACGGCGCCTTCGACGTCATCGTCCACGGCTGCAATTGCCAGTGCCAGATGGGCAAGGGCATTGCGCTGTCGATCAAACGGCTCTTTCCGGAAGCGTTTGCGGCCGACCAGGCGAGCGCCAAAGGCGACATGGCGAAACTCGGGACGATCTCTGTCGCGGAAATCCATCGGGACGGGCGGAGCTTCATTGTCGTCAACGGCTACACGCAATGTCACTGGCGCGGCGAAGGCAACAAAGCCGATTATGCGGCCATCGCCGGCGTGATGAAGGCGGTCAAAGCCAGGTTCAAGGGCAAGCGGATCGGCCATCCGAAGATCGGCGCCGGTCTGGCCGGAGGCGACTGGGCACGTATCGTTCCCCTCATTGAAGAGGAACTGGCGGGCGAGGATCATACGTTGGTGGAGTTTGTTGCCGACGCAAGGGGCTGATCCAACAACCGGGGTCAGAGCTTTAATTCGAAACATTTCACAATTTGTAGCGTGGAACTGACAGCCATGCTTGTCTCGCCCCACGCATAGCGGCAGCGCGCGGGTTGGCGTGCACCGCGCCGCTCCCGATGTCACAATGTTTCACATTAAAGCTCTGACCCCGGTGTAGCGCGCGACGCTCGTCCCCTTGATGAGTGGATCGGCCGTAATTCGGGGTCTGACCTCTGATTCGAAACATTTCACAGTTTGTGGTGTTGAACTCACAGTAACGGCGGTTTCGACAAGCCGACAAGGCGACGCGCACACACGCGCGGCCAAGGAGGTTTGCTTGATGCCACAATGTTTCAAGTCAGAGGTCAGACCCCGGTGTTGAGACCAGACCCCGGTGTTGAGACCCCGGTGTTGGCGTGAAGCGCGGGCTTCAGAGAGTCTTGAATTTATTGTTGGCATTGTCTTTCAGTTGTTGAACATGAGCATTGAATCTGGCGACGATGGCTTCTTCGCGCGCGCCGGTCTTGTCGATCGCCACCGCCAGTCTGCGGTAGGTGGCAAGCTCACGCTCGCCGGCAAACATCAAGTCGCCTTTCTGCATCACCGTCCTGCCAAGCTGCGCTTGGGAAAAGTCGAGCATGGTGCTCATCTGCTTGATGAATTCCTTTTGCACCGCGGACAATTCCGCACTCAGGCCGAGGGTCTGTTTAGCCACCTTGGTGGCGTTGGCCAATGCGGGAGCCCGATAGTGCTCCGGCACTTTTGCCGTCAGCAAAAACTGCCGCCCCTCGGCGGCCGAATCGGCGAGCAGGCGGTCGCGCTGTCCGACCAGCTCGCCAAAACGCACCAGCTTGCGGCGCGACCCGTCGATCCCCGTGCGCGTCGTCAGGCTCGACGGCGTGAGCGTATCGCCCATGTCGACTTTTTCGAACTCTTTATTCAATAAATCGGTTTGCGCCATCTGCCGTTTGAGCAAGGCGTTGACGCCGTTCACGACCGCCACGATCTGGCGCGCCTCCTCACTGGTGGCGGGCGCCGCCGCCGGCCCGGGGTCTTCCTTCTCGTTCATGGTGGCGACCACCTGGCGCGCCGCCTGCTTGATGGCGTGCAGGTCGCGCTCGGCGCTGTTGATTTGCCGGATCCCCAACACGACCAGCACGATCCCGATTCCCAGCTTGGCCCAGGCCACGCCGACCGGCGCATGGTCTTTCAGGATCAATTTCAGCAGCCCCAGCAAAATCAACACCCCGAGCGCGCTGGCGCCGAGGAAGCGCCCGGCAAGATGGATGTCGCCAATCCGGTTCAGCGCCGCCACCAGCGGCAACATCACCCCGATCCCGAGCGCCATGTGGGCAAAGACGTTGATGCGCGCAGCTTCCTGCTCGGGTGTGGTGTCGCTGTCATCCATGTAAGTATTCCGAAATAATCAATGTTTTTGGGCAATATGAGCAGGATACTACAGCGTCTCCCTTGCTTGTCGCCTTGTGCGGCCATCACGTTTTATCAAAAACACATGCTTGAGGCCATGCGCAGCCAGCGCCACGGTCCCAAAAAATCCCGAAATTTCGCTTTTTTTACCCTCAAGTTCTGGCGCCGCTTGCCGTCAAGCGCCGCGATGGCGCTGTGCTTGAGGGGCGAAATAAAAAATATACCTGCCTGAATTCACTAAACTTTCCGGCTGGTAACCCGTTACAAAAAAGGACTGCGGTGTGATTGTCCCGGACCGAAGGGGCAGACCAAAGCGAAGGCAAGTTGCCAACATGTATAAGTAGTATCTGCAAGGAGTATTACCATGAGCGTAATCAACACCAACGTCGCATCGCTGAATGCACAACGCAACCTGAGCACTTCGGCTTCCGCACTGTCGACCTCGCTGCAGCGCCTTTCTTCCGGCCTGCGTATTAACAGCGCCAAAGACGATGCCGCCGGCCTGGCCATTTCGGAACGCTTCACGTCCCAGATCCGCGGCCTGGATCAGGCTAAGCGCAATGCCAACGATGGCGTGTCGATGTTGCAAACGGCTGAGGGTTCCCTGCAATCGACGGGCAACATTCTGCAGCGTGTACGTGAACTGGCTGTGCAGTCCTCGAATGCAACGAACTCCGCTGGTGACCGCAAAGCGATCCAGGCTGAGGTTGGCCAACTGCTGTCGGAAGCCGACCGTATTGCCCAGACCTCGGAATTCAACGGCCTGAAACTGCTCGACGGCAGCTTCGGTACCGCCACCTTCCAGGTCGGCGCAAATGCCGGCCAGACCATCCAGGCTACCACCGCTAACTTCCGTACCAATAACTACGGTAACAACGAAGCATCGACGGCGGCCCCGACGACCCTGGCCACCACCGGCACCGCCTACACCGGCGGCAGCTTTGCCCTGCAAGGCCTGGCCACGACCAACATCGCTGTCACCACCTCCGATACCGCGCAGTCGCTGGCATCGACCATCAACGGCGCCACCGCCACCACCGGCGTGACCGCCCAGGCCAAGACGGAAGAAGCGATCACCCTGGCTGCAAACGGCGTGTATTCGCTGGCTGTCACCTCAGACAACAGCACTGCCGCCAACGTGACGTTCACCGTCGGCGCAGCGACCAATGCATCCGGCCTGGCATCGGCAGTGAGCGCCTTTAACGATGTGTCGTCCAAAACCGGCGTCACCGCCAAGCTGAACGATACCAACAGCGGCCTGATTCTGACCAATGCTGCTGGTAACAACATTACCCTGGCCAACAATAGTGCAGCAGCAACGGTCACGGCAGCGGCAATCGACTCGGCCGGCACCGTGGGCACCACCGCCAGCGTTGTCACCGGCGCTACCTCGACCTCGATGGGTTATGTGTCGATGAACTCGGACAAGGGTTTCTCGGTCGGCAGCAGCGGTTCGAATGCGATTGCCGGCAGTACCGCCGCTTCGCTCAATACCGTCTCCGGTATCGACGTCTCGACCGCCAAGGGTGCATCGCAAGCCCTGAAAGTGCTGGACTCGGCCCTGGCCAACGTCAACAGCCAGCGCGCTTCCTTCGGTGCTCTGCAGTCGCGCTTCGAAACCGCTGTCAGCAACCTGCAGTCCACGTCCGAAAACCTGTCTGCTTCGCGCAGCCGGATTCAGGATACCGACTTCGCTTCGGAAACAGCCAAACTGACGCGCGGCCAGATCCTCCAGCAGGCAGGTACCGCGATGTTGGCCCAGGCTAACTCGCTGCCGAACGGCGTGTTGTCCCTGCTGCGCGGTTAATCGACCAGCTAGCAAGCTCCTTGCTTCCCCGGCCGGCCCCTGGCTGGCTGGGGAATTTCATCTCAGCAGTACGTTGTGGCAGTAAATTCCTTGTAGTACATGCAATCCCGCCGAGGCGCAATGCCCGGTTATTCACTCCCTGGCCTCGTTCATGCGCCGCCAAATAGTTTTTTATTGCCCTCAAGTTCAGGAAAACGCTGTCGTCTAGCGCCGTGCCTTGTCACGCCTTGAGGCCCAAAACAAAAAATATACACCCAAAATCCCCCTAAACTTTCCAGGTCGCAATCCGTTACATATAAGGACTGCGGTGTGATTGTCCCGGCAGAAAAGGGGCAGACCAAGGCAAACGGCACGGAGCCAACATGAATATATAGTAATTGCAAGGAGCACTACCATGAGCGTCATCAACACCAACATCTCGTCCCTGAACGCACAACGCAACCTGAGCACTTCCGGCTCCGCCCTGGCGACTTCGCTGCAGCGCCTGTCCTCCGGTTTGCGTATCAACAGTGCCAAGGACGATGCTGCAGGCCTGGCCATTTCGGAACGTTTCACGTCGCAAATCCGCGGCCTGGACCAAGCCAAGCGCAATGCCAACGATGGTGTGTCGATGCTGCAAACGGCCGAAGGGTCCCTGCAATCGACCGGTAACATCCTGCAGCGTGTACGTGAACTGGCAGTCCAGTCGTCCAACGCCACCAACTCCGCCGGCGACCGTAAAGCGATCCAGGCCGAAGTGGGCCAGCTGCTGTCGGAAGCGGACCGGATCGCCCAGACCTCCGAATTCAACGGCTTGAAACTGCTCGACGGCAGCTTCGGCACCGCCACCTTCCAGGTCGGCGCCAACGCCGGCCAGACCATTCAAGCGACCACCGCAAACTTCCGTACCAATAACTACGGCAACAATGAAGTGTCGACCACGGCGCCGGCCACCCTGGCCACCACCGGCACCGCCTACAGCGTCGGCAGCTTCGCCCTGCAAGGCCTGGCCACCTCGAGCATCGCCGTCGCCGCCACAGACACCGCCCAAACGCTGGCATCGACCATTAACGGCGCTTCCGCCACCACCGGCGTGACCGCCTCGGCCAAGACCGAAGAAGCGATCACCCTGGCCCCGGCCGGCGTGTATTCGCTGGCCGTCACGTCCGACAATACCGGCACCCCGGCCAACGTCACCTTTACCGTCGGCGCCGCCCTCAACGCCTCCGGCCTGGCATCGGCGGTCAGCGCCTTTAACGATGTGTCGTCCAAGACCGGCGTCACCGCCAAGTTGAACGATACCAACAATGGCCTGATCCTGACCAACGCCGCCGGCAATAACATTACCCTGGCCAACAACAGCGCCTCGGCATCAGTTACCGCCGCCTCGATCAACGCCGCCGGCACCGTGGGCACCACCGCCAGCGTTATCACCGGCGCCACCTCGACCTCGATGGGTTATGTGTCGATGAACTCGGACAAGGGTTTCTCGATCGGCAGCAGCGGTTCGAACGCGGTCGGCACCGGTGTCGCCGCCACGCTCAACACGGTTTCCGGTATCGACGTCTCGACCGCCAAGGGCTCGGCCGACGCGCTCAAGATCCTCGACTCGGCCCTGGCCAACGTCAACAGCCAGCGCGCTTCCTTCGGCGCCCTGCAGTCGCGCTTCGAAACCGCGGTGAGCAACCTGCAATCGACCTCGGAAAACCTGTCCGCCTCGCGCAGCCGGATCCAGGATACGGATTTTGCTTCGGAAACCGCGAAACTGACCCGCGGCCAGATTCTGCAACAGGCGGGGACTGCGATGTTGGCTCAGGCCAACTCCCTGCCGAACGGTGTGTTGTCCTTGCTGCGCGGCTAACCAGCCCCGCTTCGCTGCACTCCCCGGCCGCTTTTTGCGCGCCGGGGAATTTTCGTTAAAGGAATACGGTCATGGAACTTCGCCCACTAGAGAACACGCCGGCCGCTCCATTGCCGCGCCCGGCCGCGTCCGGCGAGAGCGGCGCCGCCGCCGGCCTCAAGACGGCGCCAAGCGCCGCGACGGGCAAGACCGAACCGGCCAAAGAGGCGGCCGAGCCCGACCCGGCCGAAGTGAGCAAGGTGGTCGACCGGATCAATGTGGCGATGCAGGCGATGTCGCGCAATATCGAGTTTTCGATCGATGCCGACAGCAAGCGCACGGTGGTCAAGATCATCGACCAGACCACCAAGGAAGTGATCCGCCAGATGCCCAGCGCGGAGGCGCTCGAAATCGGCAAGGCGCTGGAAAAAGTCCAGGGTTTGCTGATCAGCCAGGTTGCTTGAGGGAATTGGCGAAAAAGCCCGTGAATCGTGCGCAATCCGGGCATAAACCGAACAAGCACCGGATTACCCCTCTAAAGTATGGATAGAAGATGCCGTTAACTTAGTATATTCATGCTTTTACCAGGAGGCGTTCGTGGCCATTTCATCCGTCAGTTCAGGCGGCTCTATCGACGTCAACGACATCGTCAATAAATTGATGATGGCGGAGAGCCGGCCTTTCGTCGCCATGCAGGACAAGGAAAAGGCGTACACCGCCAAGCTGGCGGCCTACGGCACGCTCAGCGGCGCGCTGAACGGCTTCCAGACCGCCGTCACCGGCCTGGCCGACCCGACCAAGTTCAAGACCATCGGCGCCTCCTCGTCCGAGAGCGGCGTGCTCACCGCCAGCGCCGGCAAGGAATCCGTCAAGGGCAGCTACAGCGTCAACGTGAGCCAGCTGTCGCAGGCGCAAACCCTGACCTCGGTCGGCCAGGCCAGCACCACCGCGCTGATCGGCAGCGGCGCGGCCACCACGCTGACGTTCGAATTCGGCAGCATCACGGGCGGCACCCTGGCTAACGGCGCTTACACCGGCGCCGCCTTCGCCCAGGACGCCACGCGCTCGGCGCGCACCGTGACCCTGGACGCGAGCAACAATTCGCTGCAAGGCATCCGCGACGCCATCAACAAGGCCAATGTGGGCGTGACCGCGTCGATCATTTCGGACGGCAGCGCCAGCCCCAACCGCCTGGTGCTGACCTCGGCCCAGACCGGCGAAACGTCGAGCATGCGCATTGGCGTCTCGGGCGACCCGGCCATCGGCAGCCTGCTCGGCTACGCCGCCGACGGCACCCAGAACATGACCCAGAACAGCGCGGCGCAAAACACCAAGCTGACCATCAACGGCGTGGCCATCAGCAGCCAGAGCAACAACGTCTCGGAAGCGATCCAGGGCGTGACCATCAGCGCGCTCAAGGTCGGCACCAGCACGGTCAACATCACCAGCGACAGTGCGGGCGCGAAAACGGCGATCAACAATTTCATCAAGTCGTACAATGAACTGAACACGACGATCGCCGGCCTGACCACGGCGCCCAAGGCCAGCGAAGGCAAAGGCGCCGGCGTACTGCTGGGCGACGCCACCGTGCGCAACCTGCAATCGAGCCTGCGCAAGATGTTCTTCACGCCGGTGCCGGGCATGGATGGCGACATCAGCAGCATGAGCCAGCTGGGCGTATCGTTCCAGGCCGACGGTTCCCTCAAGCTCGACAGCGGCAAGCTGCAAAAAGCGCTGGATGCCGACCTGGAAGGCGTTTCCAAGCTGCTCAGTACGGTCGGCTCGACCACGGACAGCCTGGTCAGCTTTGTCGGCTCCACCACCAACAGCACGGTCGGCACCAAGAGCGTGCTGATCAGCCAACTGGCAACCCAAGGCAGCGCCACCGGCAGCACCGCCGCCGGCACCAGCATCACCAAGGATGTCAACGACCAGTTGTCGCTGACCATCAACGGCGTGACCTCGACCGCCACCCTGCTGGCCGGTAACTACACGGCGGCCAGCCTGGCCAGCCACGTGCAGTCGATCATCAACGGCGCGGTCGGTGCGACGGGCGCCAGCGCCACCAGCGGCACCGGGGTGCTGGTCAAGCAGGAAAACGGGATCTTCACGATCACCTCGAACAAATACGGCTCGACCTCGAAAGTGGGCATCAGCGGCAACGCCGCCGCCGGCCTGCTGGGCACACCGACCCTGGTCGACGGGCTCGACGTGGCCGGCACCATCGGCGGCGCCACCGCCACCGGCAGCGGCCAGAACCTGACCGGCAACGCCGGCTCGACCGCTTCCGGGATCCAGATCCAGATCACCGGCGGCGCCATCGGCGAGCGCGGCACCGTGAATATCTCGAAAGGCGCCGGCGCCCAGTTCACCGAGCTGATCGACAGTTATCTCAACAGCAAGGGCACCATTTCCGGCAAGAACGCCGGCATCAACGCCAGCCTGGCCGATATCGCCAAGCAGCGCGCGGCCCTGAACATTCGCCTGACCCAGACCGAAAAAGATTTACGCAAGCAGTATTCTTCGCTCGACGTGACGCTCTCGGGCATGAGTTCGACGAGCACCTTCCTGGCGCAGCAGCTCGCCTCCCTCAGCACCATCCGATAGCGACAGAAAGAGGACATTAATTATGTTTGGATCTCCCAACAGGGGCGCAAGCAGCTACGCCAAAGTCGGCCTGGAAACGAGTGTGGTGGCGGCCTCCCCGCACAAGCTGATCGTCATGCTGTTCGACGGCGCACTGGTGGCGGTGCTCACCGGCCTGATGCACATGAAGTCGGGCAACATTCCGGAAAAAGGCAAAGCGATCTCGAAAGCCATCCAGATCATCGACAATGGCTTGCGCGCCAGCCTCGACAAAACCGCCGGCGGCCAGATCGCCGAAAACCTCGATGCGCTGTACGAATATATGAGCGCGCGCCTGCTGGCGGCGAACCTGAAAAACGATATCGAGATCATGGTGGAAATCCAGGGCTTGCTGACCGAGCTGCGCGAAACCTGGAACGCCATCGGCGCCGCCCCTGCCGTCACGCCCGCGTCCGAGATGGCGCCCAACCGCACCTCCAACCTTGTGAGCGCCTGAATGATGTCCATGACCATGACCAATGACGACGTGCTGTCCACCTATGAAGCCATGCTGGCCCTGTCCGAACAGATGGTGGCCGCGGCCGAAAGCGGCGAGTGGGATGAACTGAGCCTGCTCGAAAAACGGGTCGGCGCGCACGCCAGCGCCTTGCAGGCCAACGACCAGCAGATCTTGCTCGACGGCGCCAGCCGGGTCAAGAAAGTGGCGATCATCAAGCAATTGCTGGCCTGCGACCGCACCATCCGCGACCTGACCACGCCTTGGATGGCGCAGCTGTCGCACATGATCAACAGCAGCGGCACATCGCGCCGCCTGAATAACGCCTACGGCGGCGTCTAGTCGTCCTCGCGATGCTGGCGCGTACCGATGGACCGGGGCAGGTCGGCAGAGTCGACCCGGGCCGCCCGACCCCGGGGGTCGGCGACGCGCGCCAGGAAGCGCTCACGCGCGCGCTCTCGACCGAGGTCGGCAAGTCGATGCAGGTGGCGGTGCTGTCCAGGTTCAACGACGGCACGTTTCTAGTCAGGGTGGCGGGCGAACAGGCCCGCATGAGCCTGCCCCAAGGGGCGGAAGCCGGCACCGAGGTGCCGATGACCCTGATCTCGATCACCCCGCGCCCCCAGTTTCGCCTGGACACCGGCCAGCCGGCCCAGTTGCCGGGCCAGGCTCCCGGCGCCCCCCAGCTCCCCTTGCCCGCTGGCGCAGCGGCGCCGGAGCGCACGGCCGCCCCGCCCCCGGTCCTGCCGCAGGCGCAGCCGGCGCCGCAGGAAGGCAAGGGCGCCGCCGCCGCCAATATGGCGGGGCGCGCCACCAGCCTGGCCGCCACCCTGCTCGGCAAGTCGCCCATGACCGCCAGCGCCGACCTGCCCTCGCTCGACGCCAACACCCTGCCGGCCAGGATCAGCAGCACCGGACAATTGCTCGCGCGCATACTCGACATCGGCCATCCGCCATCCGGCAAAGCGCCCGCGATCACCGGCGCCGCGCCCCTGATCAACCCCAAGAATGGCGCACCGCAAGCGGCCGAGCTGGCGCGCAAGCTGGAACAGAGCATCAGCGGCAGCGGCGTGTTTTATGAATCGCATGTGGCCGAATGGGCCGACGGCAAGCGTCCGCTGAGCGAACTGCAGCGCGAGCCGCAGATGCAGCAAGCCATGGCCACGCCGGGCGCCAGGCCAGCTTCGGCGGCGGCGGAACTGGCCAGCGCCCAGCTCATCAACCTGCAACTGACGACCCAGGAACAGGCGCGCGTGAGCTGGCAAGGGCAGTTGGCGCCAGGCCAGCAATTGCAATGGGAAATCCATAAAGATGCGCCCGAGCAGCGCGGACGCGGCGCCGGCGATGACAGCGCACCGGTCTGGCGCAGCGGCATGCGCCTGCGCTTTCCCCTGCTCGGCGAGATCGAGGCGACCATCGTCACCAGCGGCGACAAGGTCCACATCGAACTGCGCACCGCCAGCGCCGGCACCGGCGAGGCCCTGCGCGCGCGCGCCGGCGAACTGACCTCGGCGCTCGATGTGTCCGGCACCGCGCTGGCCTCGCTGATCATCCGCACCCAGGAGCCCGGCAATGGCTGAGGCGCCGCCGGAACGCACCCGCACGGCGGTGGCGCTGGCCTATCACAATGGCGATCCGGCGCCCAAAGTGGTGGCCAAGGGCAAGGGCCTGATCGCCGCCCAGATCATCGAGCGCGCCAAGGATGCCGGTGTCTTCGTGCACGAATCGAAAGAACTGGTGGCCCTGCTGATGGGCGTGGACCTGGACAGCCAGATCCCGCCCGGCCTGTATCGGGCGATTGCGGAACTGCTGGCCTGGCTATATCATATTGAAGCCGCACAAGCCACGGGCGGGCCCCTGCCCGCCCCACCGGACGCAGCCCTTTTCATTGACCGACCACAAGAAGCGGCAGACAAAGATGCAATCAACCAATGATTCCGATATAGAAAGCTGGCACGACTTTGAAGTCGCCTCGCGCAAGGAAATCATCGCACTGCTGCGCAGCATCGGCGAGAAACGCCAACTGGTGCGCATGGTCATCCGGCGCGGCACCGAAGTGTGCGTCTCGGCCATCCTCGCTGTCGATCCCG
Source organism: Massilia sp. CCM 8734 (assembly GCF_011682155.1). Classification (NCBI taxonomy): domain Bacteria; kingdom Pseudomonadati; phylum Pseudomonadota; class Betaproteobacteria; order Burkholderiales; family Oxalobacteraceae; genus Massilia; species Massilia sp. CCM 8734. The sequence continues at coordinate 27,226 of NZ_WHJI01000036.1, read as the reverse complement.
ACAACAACACCGTAACCCTGGATGGCTCGGCCGACCCCGAGCAGCACCGCCGCTTCGCCAACGTCGGCCGGATCATGTTCGAGACCTCGCTCGACAAGATCCGCATCTTGTTCTCGTCGGAAGAAGTGCAGGCCACCACCTTCGAAGACACGCCGGCCTTTGTGATGCCGCTTCCGGAGTCCATGATCCGCCTGCAGCGGCGCGAGTTCTACCGCATGATCACGCCGGTCAGCAACCCGGTGTCGGTGGTGATCCGCCTGCCGCAAGACCTGGGCGGCGGCACCCATGTGTTTCCGCTGGCCGATATCAGCTGCGGCGGCATCGCCATTCTCGACAACAAGCTGGTGCTCGGCAACACCATCGGCCACAGCTACAGCAGTTGCCGCATCGACTTGCCGGACGTGGGCGCGGTCCAGACCACTCTGATGATCCGCAACTCGGTCGACCTGACCCTGCTCAACGACAAGACCAACCGCCGCCTCGGCTGCGCCTTTGTCGACATTTCGCGCGGCGGTCTTGCCAGCGTGCAGAAGTACATCACCAAGCTCGAACGCGAACGCAACGCGCGCCTCGCCGGCCTGGGCTGACAAAATATCCTCCCGGCAGCAGCCTGATTGACGGGCGGCCAAGAGCGTGCCGATAGCCGGCCACGGCCCGGCCTGAAGAGGTATGTTTCAAGTTCACCGCGAACTTTTCGGAGAATGATGATGAAACGTACACTCGTGCTGTCGGCCACGCTCGCTGGCCTGGTCGCCTGTTCCAGCCCCTATCGCACCCCCGTGGTCGACGCCACGCCGGCCACCTTGCCGACGTTTGCGGGCGTGGCCAAGCTGCTCAAGCCGGAGCGCGCGCTCGATGTGCTGCTGGTGCATGGCATGTGCACCCAGGATGAAAGCTGGGCCAGAGAATCGGTGGCGCAGCTGGTCGAAGGCCTGGGCGGCGACGTGGCGCAGGTGGCGCTCTCGGCCACCCCAGTGGGCGACACCGGCATCGTGCTGTACCGCCAGAGCCTGGCGCTGGCGGGTGGATCGGTCAACATCAACGCGATTTTGTGGTCGCCGCTGACACGTCCGCTCAAGACCGGGCTGTGCTACGACCAGTCGAACAAGTCGGGCGTCTGTTCGGCGGACCCGGCCGCCGTTCCCTATCCGTACGAGCGCGCCTCGCTCAACCGCGCGCTGAAAGACAAGCTGCTCGACGATTGCCTGGCCGACGCCGTGATTTACCAGGGCAAGGCGCGCGAGTCCATCAACCAGCGCATGCAGACGGCCATTTTGCAGGCGGTGGGCGGCGGCAACGGCGCGGCCCTGGTGCCGGGCGGCGGAGAAGTGCCGTCCGAACCGGTGCCGCTGGTGCTCATTACCGACAGCCTGGGCAGCAAGCTGACCTTCGACGCCCTGTTCCGGCTGGCTTCGACACCGCAGCAGGCAGCGGCGCTGCAAGTATTCGACCGCACCCCGCTCATTTTCATGCGCGCCAACCAGTTGCCGCTATTGAGGCTGGCGGAGATGGATCTCGATGGCAGCATGGCGCCGCGCGGGCCGGGCGACTTCCCGGCCGATCCGATCCAGGCCCTGATCGAACGCAGCCGCATGCAGGGCATCGGCAAGCCGACCGGGGTGCCGACCGTGGTGGCGTTTACCGATCCGAATGATGTGCTGTCGTACACCCTGGTGAAGAGCTCGTTCGCTGCGCGCGCAACCTATCCGATCATCGATGTGGTGGTGTCGAATGCGCCGACCTATCTGGGACTGCTGGAACTGCCCGACCGCGCGCATACGGGTTACGCGGGCAATCCGACGGTGCGGCGCATGATTGCCTGCGGTGAACCGGCGGCCGAGGGTTGCGGCAACTGAGAGACGCGCCCCGCAGGGCTGGCGGCGGCGGTGGCGCCACCCCTCCTCACTTTGGCTTGATCAGCAAGTCCTTGCACATCGCCTCTATTTCCTCCGGATGCTCTTTGATATAGGCGGCGATATCGGGGCGCCTGGCATCGTGCCCGGTTGCCCGCAAAGGTTCGAGGTAGCCAGGCGAACCTTCCGCGCTGACCGCCTTTTTCAACAGCTCCTCTTTTTGCGCCTCACTCAAGGATGCAACTGCGGGCAGTATTTTAATTGCGTTTCCGATGAAAAGAGAATCATCACAGCCCACTCTCCCAGGCAGCCATCAGGATCCCGGCAGGGGCTGGTCGCGCTGGCATGGGCACTGGCAAGCGTCAACAGCGCGCCGCACAGCAGGTGTTGAATAGAGGTGGACATCGGCGTTTCCGTTTCAAATGGGTGAAGCAAGCTTGCGGGCGATATGGGCGATGTGCTGTTTGAGCGTCACTACATCGGTGAATTTGGCGCTCTCGAGCGGCTGCTCCCAGGCCTGATCTTTCACCAGCAGCAGGAGAAAGCGGCCCTGTTCGTTGAACGAAGGATACCAGCCGACATCGAGCAACAGATGATCGCCGAATCGGATCTGCAGCATGTCTTCCCTGAGGCAGTCGATATGCACGGCCACGTCGAACGCATCGGGAAGATGGGAAATCTGGTCGTACACGACCACGCCCTTCCCTATATCCAGATTCCAGAACATGGGTGCCTTTCATCGATCGGTCATTCGCCGGGGCCGGGCTGGCGCCAGCAGTGCAGCGGCGCCCCGCTGCACTGCTGGCGGCGGCGCGCTCACAACCATCGGTTGCAAGGAGAGCCATGCAAAAGCTCCCGGAATCGATCGAGCGTGATCATATTTTTGTCGACCAGCACATCGCTTATCTCGACGAAAATAGCATAATCCTCCGCGCATCCGGTGCTTTTTGAAAGAACATCGAGCGCATCGTTAAACAGCTCATGCTCACGCTGGTCGTAGGCAGCGAATATCACTTCGCGCATCCTTGACTTCAGCGATTGGTTTTCTCTTGTATCGTCTTCGTCATTCGTAAAGTCCGAAGCATAATATGCGGCAAGATCGATCTTGATTTGATCGAGCCTGTTTCTAAGTTGCATCGGTAACTCCTGCTTGAACGGGGCATCAAGTCGGCATCATAGCGGGCATCGACATTGCCGTGCCGGGAAAACCCGCGCTGGCGGCATTCACCGATCGGCCGTGCCGCGCCGCCCTGCCGGCGCCTGCAATATACGGTACAAGATGGTCATCCCTACAGCGCCCAGTAACATCGCCAGCAACCAGGTCGAGGGGGCGAACAGCGGAAAGCTGTCCTGTGCCCTGCCGGCGTCGTCCCAGTCGACTGTGACGCAGGCGGTATTGTAGGCCGCGTGCAGCGCGATACACGGTATCAGCGACCTGGTGCGCTCGTACAGCCAGCCGAGAAACACGCCGATGATCACAGCGCCGACATACTGATAGATATTCATGTGGGCAAAGCCGAACAGGCCGGCCGAGGCCAGGATGGCGGCCCATTTCGGATACTGCCCCAGGAAGCTGCGCAGGATAATTCCGCGAAACAGCATTTCCTCGAGCACCGGCCCGAGCAGGCAGATGGCCACGATCATGGTGACGCTGTCGGCATTCAGGCTGGCCAGCAGCGCCCGGTCCTGCGACGTCATGGGAAGCAGCGCCAGCAGCGCCGCGTCCAGCGTGACCATGGAAATGAAGAGCAATGGCAGCGTCAGGGCAAGTGCCGGCAACAGCACCGGCAGCGCGGGTCGTCCCCCTGCGCGCGAAGAATGGAACAGTTCGCGGTAGCTGAGGTTTTTATAGCCCATCAGCCCGGTGAAGACGATGCCATAGCCGAGCACCATGATCATGCCGCCCAGGTCGCGCGGTTCCATCGACAAGGCGCCGCGCACGTCGTACAGCGCTGCGCCCACCAAGTACTCGGCCATGTACAACGCGATGACCAGCATCAGCGCTTCCAGTGCGTTCGGGAAGGTTTCGTGTTTCTCATTCATGAATCGGCAAATCCTGCTTTCCCGGCACTCAAGCCGCGCAAAAGCACGAGTAAACGCGATGTGAGGAGTTATTGCAAGCAAGAAATCGAAAGACGATCGGTTACAACGGTTTTTCTCCGGCTGGATCGACCATCCGATGCCCCGGTTGACCACCATCGCGTGCAGCGATGCGTTGCTGGACAAGTAACCGGCGCGAAGCGAAAACGTCGCGCTGATAGTCGCTCATGTAGAAATCCTGGCCTTGCAGGGTGACCCGCATGCCGTACGAAGGCCAGGCCGCTTGCCTTGACGCCGCATCGCACCGCAGCCGTCCGGTGTCGATCGCCGCCAGAAAATCCGTGCGCGACAAGGGCGCCACCATCGTCCCGTCGACCGGCACATGCTCCAGATCGAACCGGGCGACGGCCATCAGGATGGTCCGCCCGGCCCCGATAAGGCGTCCTTTCCCGAAAAATAATCGATCGTCACGCTGCACAAGGTGGAACGCAGGTCTGCCCTGACCATGACCAGTCCCCAGGAAAACTGAAAATAATCGACGCCCGTCGTGGAATCGGTCGCCTCGCGCGCCCATGCCATGGCCAGCATCCTGCTCAGTTGACGTTTTTCCTTGAGCAAGTCGTCCGGCGTGGCGTCGTAACCCAAGCGGCTCACCGGGCAGTCGCGCCATACCAGATCGATGACATGCAGGCGTTCATTCTCAAAACGCAGCGCGCCGCCGAAGTTCCGCCCCCATAAAACCAGGTCGGTAAAATAGACATGGCATCCATTCAGATTTCCTTTATCGATGTTATTTTTCGACGCCAGGCGTGATGCAAACTCGCCGCGCAGGGTGTCGCCGCCGATCGTGCGATCCGCGTCGAGCGCGAGCGAGCCGTTACTCAGGTCAACTAGGCACGTGTGCGGCCAGCGAGGGGCAGCCGGCCGGCTTGTGTCGGGCCGTACGCGTTGGCACTGGCTGCGCCACGCAGGCGCCAGAGCACCAGCCCCATGCCCGCGAGCAGCATAGCGTAAGTCGACGGTTCCGGCACCGGCGGCACGCCGTAAATCCCGTTAGAGGCAGTGGCCCATAAAAAGAACGAGCCCTTGCCGCTATTGGCTCCGGTCTGCAGCGTTCTGTCAAACAAGTTGGTGCTCGCTTCGTTGTCAATTGCCCTGTAGTCGACGGAGAACTCCGAATAGATGAACTGTTCATCCTCCAAGTGGCCCCTGAAGGCGGCCACGCTCGATGCGCGCGCATGGGCGTCGCGTGGCGAGGCGGCAACGTCGGCCACTGCGCTGAAGCGCAAGGCGGTGTAGGGCGAGAGCGAGAACCCTACGCTATAGCTATTGTTGGCATGAATGAAACGGTCGGTCAGGGCCGGCCCATGATAGAGCGACGATGCCGTCAGGGTGCCCGGCGCCGTGTGCGTTTGCGCGGCGCCGACCGTCCATGTCTGCTCCAGGCTGCCATAGCCGTTTTTCCGAAACGACTCGATCGCGCCCCCCTGGACGTCGTAAACCACCAGCGACTCGACTGCGTCGTGCCGGAACTCGGCCACCGGCGCCACGCCATCGTCGGGCCGCAGGTCGATCACCTCGATGCTGATCTGGCGGACCTGGACGCTGGAACTGACTGTCAAGGCGTGGCCGGAGAGGGGTAACAGTAACAAGCCGGCAAGGAACAGACGCGCAGGCAAACGGGAAGGATGCTTGGACATGATCGACCTTTCAGGACAATAGCCGCGGGCTTGCGGCATGCAAAAGCTTATACCAGAAAAGTGCAGAAAGATTAATATTTATACCGATTCGGCCCGGCCAGCCACGTGCCAGGATCAAGGCGCTGGCGTCACCGGGCCCGCGCCTTGCACCTGCATGGTCATGCTCTCTTCATGCTGGTGAAGGTCAGGACTGGGGCGAGCCGGTCGAGCGCATGCGCTGGCCGCGTTGCGGCACGTCCGGGACAAGGGCGACGAATTCGGCGCCACCACATCGATGACCGGTCCGACTGGATCTGGCGCCGCATCAAGGCCACGAAAACATTGTCACGCAGCGAGAACTTTCGCCGCGTGGCTGTTACCCATGACTGCGCGACGGCCCTCGACAAGCGGCTGCCGCATTTCTCACACAAACGAAAGGGGTAAATATGATGGCAGGTAGATTGCCGATAGGAAAAATTGGGACTTTGTCACGGGGGTCGTGCTCGACCGGGTCGCGACCAAGGTGCACGACCAGACACCGCCATCGCCATCGCAGCCTGCCGATCAGCCGGAAACACCGCGTTTCAGGGTATCAGTGTCGGGCAACGGCAATTTTAAGCTGCAGCTGCTCGACGCACTTCAGCGTGATCCCGGCAATGTGGTAACGGAAAGCGTCGTTAAAAGAAGTGGGCAAATAGCCGAAGTGTTCCAGAACGCCGCCACTGCTGCCCTCAGTGGATCCAAACTCACCAAAGAAGAATTTCTGGAGTTAGCTGACCAGGCGAAAAATGGCATGCAGATCGGTGCAGGCGTTGCAAATTTAGCTAACGGAAATGAAAAATTGACAACGGAAGATAAATTGGCCCTCGCTAAAGCAGTCAGCAAGGATATTCTCAGTCGCTTCGATCCCACGCAGATTGCTGAAACCTTCAAAACGATGAAAAAAGCGGCGGGCGTTGCGAACGATATCCACAACCTCAGCGATTCGGACGTTAACGAAATCGTCGAAGCGCTGAACGACCGGGCGAAGGCCGACGCTGCGGGGGCGCTCGCCGGTAGCGCTGCAGTCAGTCTGGTTGCCACCATCCTCAAGGCGATGCCCAATCCTGGCGCCAAGGCCACCGGCATAGGACTACAGGCTGCCAATACCGCAGCGAGCGGCAGCCAGTTTTCGACGACAATACGCCAACTCGCCGGCGCCGGGTCGCCCGAGGCGAGCGCCGCAAGTCAGCAACTTGCCAGGATCGCGACCGATAAGGCATGAAGCAACATGCAGGACGCGCGGCATGCGCAGGTGATTTTGGTGTACCCGCGCCACGGCGCAGCGCAACGCAGCATGCTGCGGCGAATCGATTCACCGGGAGCGCGCGCCAACAGCTCCGCCATCACACCTGCATATTCATGATCTCGTGATACGCCGACACCAGCTTATTGCGCACCTGTACAGTTGCCTGGAAACCAATACTGGCCTTCTGCATCGACACCATCACATCCGACAAACTCACCCGGTCGTCGCCCATGGTGAACGCCTTGCCCTGCTCCCCCGCATTTTTCTGGGCCTCGCTGACCTGGGCGATGGAGTTTTTGAGCGCATCGGCGAAATCGACCTTGGCGACGGCCGGCTCGGGCGTGACCTTGACCGAGGGCACAACGCCGCCGGCCGGGCGCGTGGACGCCGCCTTGAGCTGGGCCATCATGGCTTCGATCCGGTCCGATCCGATTCCGTTCACATTCATGTCGTTTCCTCTGTTCACACTGCCGGGCGTACAATACGCACTATGTATACCAGCGAAGTCAGGCTGCCAGAATAGCACCCGGGTGGCGCGCCGGGCCGTCGAGCAGGGCCCGAAAGCGCGCTCTGTTCGGCGCTTTGAGCGGGGACCCCTCCCCACATAATGGCGTCTGAGCCCCAGCCTTTGCGCAGGTTTGGGAAATTCCTACCAAGTTTCGGGCCTGGCCCGTCGGACACCCACCACCATGGCAGCTGCAACCGCAGAAGATCTCGTCGATATCCCCCCCCAGGACACGCCGCCCCCGACGTTCCTGCAGACTCCGCTCGGAAAGAATTTCATCCGCGGTCTCGGCATCGCGGCGGTGCTGGCGCTGATGCTCGGTGTCTGGATGTGGAGCCAGCGCATCGAATACGGCGTCTTGTTTACCAACGTCAGCGACAAGGATGGCGGCGCCATCATGGCCTCGCTCGACCAGATGGCGGTGCCCTACAAGTTCTCCGACGGCGGCGCCTCGATCATGATCCCCAACGAGCAGGTGCACGGCGTGCGCCTGAAGCTGGCCGCGCAAGGCTTGCCGAAGGGCGGCACGGTCGGCTTCGAGCTGATGGAAAACCAGAAACTGGGCGTGTCCCAGTTCCACGAACAAGTCAATTACCAGCGCTCGCTCGAAGGCGAACTGGCGCGCTCGATCGAGTCGATCGCCGCCGTCAGCTCGGCGCGCGTGCACCTGGCGCTGCCGAAACCGTCGGTGTTTGTGCGCGAGCAGCAAAAGCCGACCGCCTCGGTGTTGTTGAATTTGCAAACCGGGCGCGTGATCGACCAGGCCCAGGTCAACGCCATCGTCCACCTGCTGGCCTCGAGCGTGTCGGAACTGCCGGTGTCGAACGTCACCGTGGTCGACCAGGCCGGCAACCTGCTGTCGGACCCCGACAAAACCAACAACGGGCGCAAACTCGACCCGAACCAGCTCAAATACGTGGAAGCGGTCCAGAAAAACATCATCAAGCAGGTCGAGTCGCTGATCACCCCGCTGGTCGGCCCCGGCAATGTGCGCGCCGAAGCGACCGCCGACATCGACTTCGCCCAGGTCGACACCGCCGCCGAAGTCTACAAGCCAAATTCCCCGCCGGAACCGCAATCGATCCGCAGCCAGCAAACCTCGGAAGCGAACGGCCCCGGCACCGCCAACCCGGCCGGCGTGCCGGGTGCGCTCTCCAACCAGCCGCCGGGCCTGGCCACGGCGCCCCTGACCGCCACCGGCGCCCCCGCCACCGCGCCGGGCGTCACCACCGGCCCGACGCGCAAGGACACCACCACCAATTTTGAAGTCGACAAGACGATCCGCTTCGAGCAGCGCCCGATGGGCCTGGTCAAGCGCCTGACCGTCGGCGTGCTGGTCAACCACCGCCGTTCGGTCGACGCCAGGACCGGCAAGGTCACCGTGACGGCGCTCTCGGCCGCCCAGGTCGCCCAGATCAACGACCTGGTCAAGGAAGCGATGGGTTACAACAAGGACCGTGGCGATACGCTCAACGTGACCAACGCCGCGTTCGACGGCGTCGACAAGCCGGACGTGCCGGCCCCCACGCTGGACTGGTGGCGCGACCCGGCCAACCTGCCGCTGGCCAAGGATATCGCCAAGTACCTGTTCGTGGCCGGGATCATCGCCTTCCTGTACTTCCGCCTGCTGCGTCCGATGCTGCGCCCGGTCATGACCAAGTTCGACAAGGCCCACGAACTGCCACCCGAGCCGAGCGCCGCCGAGGAAGAAAAAGCCGACGAGGCCAGCGTGGCGGAAGCGGCGGCGGCGGCCCAGGAAGCCGAAGCCGAGGCCGAATCGGCGCAGGACCACAGTTACCGCGCCAACTTGGCGCTGGCCAAGAAACTGGCGCAGGAAGATCCGCGCATCGTCGCAAACGTCATCAAGGCATGGGTAGGTACAAATGAATGATAATGGAATCCAGAAGGCCGCCATTCTGATGCTGGCCATCGGCGAGTCCGAGGCGGCCGAAGTGATGCGCTTCCTCGGCCCGCGCGAAGTGCTCAAACTCGGCGCGGCCATGGCCACGATGAAGAACGTGCAGCACGAACAGGTGGTCACGGTGCTCGACTCCTTCCGCGAACAGACCGAACTCATTTCCACGGTCGGCCTCGATTCGGACGAATACATCCGCCAGGTGCTGACCAAGGCGCTGGGCGACGACAAGGCGTCGGTGCTGCTGTCGCGCATTTTGGGCGGCAAGGACGCCTCGGGCATCGAAAGCCTGAAGTGGATGGACGCCTCGTCGGTGTCGGAACTGATCCGCAACGAGCACCCGCAGATCATCGCCACCATTCTGGTCCACCTCGAGCGCGACCAGGCGTGCGAAATCCTCGGCAACTTTACCGACCGCCTGCGCAACGACGTGGTGCTGCGCATCGCCACCCTGGACGGGGTGCAGCCGGCCGCCCTGCGCGAGCTCAACGACGTGCTGACCAAACTGCTGTCGGGTAACGAGAACATCAAGAAATCGTCGCTCGGCGGGGTGCGCGCGGCGGCCGAAATCCTCAACTTCATGAGCGGCGAGCAAGAGGGTTCGGTGATGGACAACATCAAGAACTACGACAACGACATGGCGCAAAAGATCATGGACGAGATGTTCGTGTTCGACAACATCATCGATATCGACGACCGCGGCATCCAGCTGCTGCTGCGCGAAGTGCAGTCCGAAATGCTGATCATGGCGCTCAAGGGCGCCTCGCAGGAACTGCGCGAAAAAATCTTCCGCAACATGTCGGCGCGCGCCGGCGAGATGATGCGCGAAGACCTAGAATCGAAAGGGCCGGTGCGCCTGTCCGAAGTCGAAACCCAGCAAAAACAAATCCTGCAGATCGTGCGCCGCCTGTCCGACGAAGGCCAGATCGTGCTCGGCAAAGGTGAGGATTCCTTCGTCTGATGGCTACCCTTCCAAAAGAACTGCAAACCGCGTACCAGCGCTGGGAAATGAATTCCTTCGACCGCGTGCCGGAGCCGGAACCGGTGTTTCTCGACCCCCGCCTGGAAGAGGCGGCGCCGCCAGCGCCGCCAGCGCCGGAACTGCCCTCCGACGAAGAGCTGGCCGCCATCCGCGAGCAGGCGCGCCAGGAAGGCTTTGATGCGGGCCACGCGGCCGGCCACGAAGCCGGTTACGCCGACGCGCTCGCGCAGGGGCGCGAAGAAAACGCGCTTGAGCTGGCCAAGCTGCAAGCGATCGCCGCCACCTTCGCCCAGGCCCTGGCGCAGGCCGACGAGAGCATCGCCAACGACATGCTGGAACTGGCCCTGCAACTGGCCAAGAACATGCTGCGCATCGCGCTCGAGGTCAAGCCCGAGCTGATCATCCCGGTGGTGCGCGACGCCATCTCCTACCTGCCGGTGCTGCAACAGCCGGCCTTGCTGATGCTCAATCCGGACGATGCGCGCCTGGTGCGCGAGCAAATCGGCGAAGAACTCGACAAGGGCGGCTGGCGCGTGGTGGACGACGCCCAGATCGGCCGGGGCGGCTGCAAGATCGATACCGCCAGCAACCAGATCGACGCCCAGGCCGAAGTGCGCTGGCAACGCCTGGCCCATGCACTCGGCAAGAACGACGTGGAGTGGCTGAACCGATGAGCCAGTCCGATCCCGCCGCCACGCCCGACAAACACACGGCGCGCTGGTCCGCTTACCTGCGCGACTGCAGCACCCTGGTCGGCTTCGTCGAGCCGCAGCTGGTGTCGGGCCGGATTACGCGCGTGGCCGGGCTGGTCATGGAATGCGTGGGACTCAAGCTGGCCGTGGGCAGCGCCTGCACCATCCCTATGCCGGCCGGCAACCGGGTCGAGGCGGAAGTGGTCGGTTTCGACGGCGACCGCCTGTTCCTGATGCCGCAAAGCGATGTCGAAGGCATCGTCCCCGGCACCAAGGTGCTGCCGGTCGAAGCCACCCTGCCCCGTCCCGGTTCGGTGGCGCATCCGCGGCGCCGTCCGAGCGACCGCGCGCGCCACCTGCCGGTCGGCATGGGCCTCTTGGGCCGGGTGGTGGACGGCGCCGGCCGGCCCCTGGACGGCCTGGGGCCCCTGCTCACCGAAGACAGCGGCCCGATCAACGTGCGCCCGGCCAATCCGCTCGACCGCGCCCCCATCGTCGAAACGCTCGATGTCGGCATCCGCGCGATCAACGCCATGCTCACCGTCGGCCGTGGCCAGCGCCTGGGCCTGTTCGCCGGTTCCGGCGTCGGTAAATCGGTGCTGCTGGGAATGATGGCGCGCTACACCAAGGCCGACGTGGTGGTGGTCGGCCTGATCGGCGAACGGGGCCGCGAGGTCAAGGAATTCATCGAACACATCCTCGGACCGGAAGGCCTGGCGCGGGCCGCCGTCGTGGCCGCCCCGGCCGACACGCCGCCGCTGATGCGCCTGCAAGGCGCGGCCTACACCACGGCGATTGCCGAACATTTCCGCGACCAGGGCAAGAACGTGCTCATGATCATGGATTCGCTGACCCGCTACGCCATGGCGCAGCGCGAAATCGCCCTGGCCATCGGCGAGCCGCCGGCCACCAAGGGCTATCCGCCATCGGTGTTCGCCAAGTTGCCGGTGCTGGTGGAACGGGCCGGCAACGGCCTGCAGGGCGGCGGCTCGATCACCGCCTTCTACACCGTGCTGACCGAAGGCGACGACCAGCAAGACCCGATCGCCGACTCGGCGCGCGCCATCCTGGACGGCCACTTCGTGCTCAACCGACGCCTGGCCGAGTCCGGCCACTATCCGGCCATCGATATCGAGCAATCGATCAGCCGCGCCATGCACACCATTACCAGCACCGAGCACCAGCACGCGGCGCGGCGCCTCAAGCAACTGTATTCGCGCTTCGAGCGCTCGCGCGACCTGATCACGGTCGGCGCCTACGCCCACGGCAGCGACCCGGTGCTCGACCAGGCCATCGCCCTGAACGACAAGATCGAAGCTTTCCTGTGCCAGGAAATCGGCGACAACATCGGCATGCCGCAGAGCTTGGCCGAATTGACCGCTCTGTTCTCGTGATGGAATAGCGGACGGGGTGCCTATAATGATGCATTATGGCAAAACAAACCGTCCTCGATACCCTGCTCGAACTGGCCCAGCGCGACACCGACGATGCCGCCAAGCGGCTGGGGGTGGCGCTCAAGGCGGCCGAGGAAACCGAGCAAAAGCTGCAAATGCTGCTCGGCTACCTGGAAGATTACGCGCAAAAGCTGGACGCGGCCCAGCGCAACGGCATTACGCCGATGGCGTACGCCAATTTCATTGCCTTCATGGGCAAGCTGGAGCACGCCATCATGGGCCAGCGCGAAATCGTCAAGCACGCGCATCACCGCAGCGCGGTGGAAAAGGGCTTATGGCAGGCCAGCGAGCGCAAGCGGGTGTCGTACCGCACCCTGAACGAGCGCGCCGCCACCGAAGCACTGCGCCTGGAAAACAAGCGCGACCAGAAACAGATGGATGAACACGCCGCCCGCCAGGCTTATTACAAACGTTGATGCACCGGCCGCCGCCAATACAACCAACCGATCGCCCGCCATGTCCACTACTCCCATCGCCCAGCAAGTCGCTGCCCTGAACGCCACCCCGGCCCCGGCGCGCACCAATGCCGCGGCCGCGCAACCGGCGGTACAGTTCGGCCAGACCCTCTCGCGCGAGATCGCGCAGCGCCAGGGCATGAGCCAGCAGCCGCCCGCGCCCGCCGCCAAGGCAGCCGCGCCGCGCCCTGCCGAGAAAGCCCCGGCCGCGCGTACGGAACAAGGCGCCAAGGCCGAGCAGGCCGCCGCGCCCGCGCCGGACGCCGCGCCGGCCCGGCAGCCAGCGCCAGCGCCAGCGAACAATCCCCCCCAGGCCCAAGCGGGCGAGAACGGCGGCGCCCCCGGCGGCGACAGCGCGGCCGCGGCCGCGGCAGCCGCCGCCGACAGCGCCGCTGCCGCCGCCGCGCGCGCCGAATTGCCCTTGGCCGACATGCTGGCCCTGGTCGCCAGCCTGACCCAGCCGGCGCAGGCGGCGGCCGTGCCGGTCGCCCTTGACCCGGCCTGGAGCACGCTGGCCTCAAACCGCGCCACCGGCACCGCCGCCGACCCGAGCCTGGCGGCCGACGCCGCCCTGGCCGCCTTCAGCGCACCCGCCCTGGCGGCTGCCGGGCGCTTTGCAACGGTCGACGGCGGCCCCACCCCGCCCGCTGTCGGCGCACTGGGCCTGCCGACCGAACCGAGCCTGACGATGGAGGCGGACGCCGCCCAACAGGGCGACCTGCGCTCCCTGCTCGAAGGCGCCATGCCGCGCGCCGGCGGCGCCACTGCCGACAGCGCCCAGGGCCAGGGTGCGGCGCCGCAAACGACGGCGCTGCAAACGGCGGCCATCCCAAGCGACAGCGCCAAACTGGCGGCCAGCGCGCGCGAGCTGCCGGAGGCGATTACCGCCATCGACACCAAGGCGGCCGAGCCGGCGCCGCTTGCCGCGCCGCTGCAACAAGCCGCCGTCGGCCTGGCGCAAGCGGCCAACGGCGGCGCCGACAAACTGTCGGCGCGGGTCGGCACCCCGGCCTGGGATAACCAGGTCGGCCAGAAAATCGTCTGGATGGTGGCCGGCAAGGAACAAAGCGCCACCCTGACGCTCAATCCGCCCGACCTCGGCCCGGTCCAGGTGGTGCTCAACATCAGCGGCGACAACGCCAGCGTGACGTTCTCCTCGGGCGAACTGGAAGTACGCCAGGCGCTGGAAAACGCCATGCCGAAACTGCGTGAAATGATGGATGACAGCGGCATCTCGCTGGGCAACGCCAGCGTCAACGCCGGCATGCCCGAGCAGCGCCAGGACCAGGGTGAGCGCGCCACCGCCGGCAACGGCGGCGGTAGCGGCGGCCTGGGCGGCATCATCAACGGCAGCGCGGCCGACGCCAACGAGCGCCTGGCCGCCAGGACCCCGGTGCAAGGCGCCGGCCTGGGCCTGGTCGACACCTTCGCATGACAAGGCCAGGCAGGCGGACTTGTCGATTTGCCTAGCCTTCCCGGCCATGCGCGCAAGGCAGCGTATGAAAAGCGCATCGGATGTCGATGCCAAGCCACGAGTTGGGCCGCGATCGGCCCTGTTTTCCACGCATCTGCCCGCTCATTTCCTCGCGATAATGACATAATGACGGCATGATCCACCGACGCTGTCTTGAGGTACTTTGAAAGCGAAAGCAAACATGAAAGCTGCAGCTCCCCCTGACGCGGCCGTCAAGCCGCCATCGAAGAAAATGGCCATGATCGGTGCGATCGTGGCCGTCGTGGTGCTGGGCGGTGGCGGCGCGGGCTGGTTCCTGATGCACGACAAGGGTGGCGACGAGGCCGAAGAAACCGCAAAGCCGAGCAAGAAGAAGAAAAAGGCCGCCAAGGCGCACGCGCCGCCGGTGTTCGCCCCGCTCGAGGTCTTTACCGTCAACCTGCAACCGGACGGCGAAGAAGAGCACATGCTGCAGGTCTCGATCACCCTGGAGATGGCCGGCCAGGAACAGGCCGACCTGGTCAAGAACAATATGCCGAAGGTGCGCAGCCGCGTGCTGCTGCTGCTGTCGGCCAAGAAATCGTCGGAGCTGACCACGGTAGAAGGCAAGACCCGCCTGGCCGAGGAAGTCATGGAAGCGATCAAGAAGCCGTTCACCGACCACGAAGAGCCGCAGGAAGTCAACGAAGTCATGTTCACCCAGTTCATCATCCAGTGATCCTCCATGGCCGATAATTTTCTCTCGCAGGAAGAAGTCGATGCGCTGCTCAAGGGCGTCAACGGCGACGCCGACGAAGCTTCCGCGCCCGAAGACAACACGGGCGTACGCACCTACAACCTGGCCACGCAAGAACGGATCGTGCGCGGGCGCATGCCGACGCTCGAGATCATCAACGAGCGTTTCGCGCGCTTGCTGCGGGTCGGGCTGTTCAACTACATCCGCCGCAGCGCCGAAGTGTCGGTGGGCTCGGTGCGGGTCTCCAAATACAGCGAATTCATCCGCAACCTGGTGGTGCCGACCAACCTCAACCTGGTCCACATGAAGCCGCTGCGCGGCACGGCCCTGATCGTGTTCGATCCGGGCCTGGTGTTTTTGCTGGTCGATAATCTGTTCGGCGGCGACGGACGCTTTCATACCCGGGTCGAGGGCCGCGACTTTACCCAGACCGAGCAGCGCATCATCTTGCGCATCCTCGATATTGTGTTCGATTCGTATGCGAAATCGTGGGAACCGGTGTATCCGGTCGAGTTCGAGTACATCCGCTCCGAAATGAATACCCAGTTCGCCAACATCGCCACCCCGAACGAGGTGGTGGTGTCGTCGACGTTCACCATCGAGCTCGGTTCGGTGAGCGGCCAGATCCACATCTGCATGCCGTATTCGATGATCGAGCCGATCCGCGACACGCTCACCTCCAGCCTGCAAGGCGAGGCGCTGGAAGTCGACAAGCGCTGGATCCGCCTGATGACGCAGCAGATCCAGATTGCCGAAGTCGAGCTGGTGGCGGTGCTGGGCACGGCGCGCGCCTCGTTCGACGAGATTCTCAATTTCAAGGTGGGCGACATCGTCCCCCTCAACGTACCCGAACAGATCCAGGCCACCGTCGATGGCGTGCCGGTGATGGATTGCACGTATGGCGTGCTCAACGGACAATATGCGCTAAAGGTCGAGAAACTGCTCGCCAATGCGGACACCAAATAATTTAGGAGAGCACTATGTCCGATACTACCGATGACGACGCAATGGACGACTGGGGCGCGGCCATTGCCGAGCAGGCCAAGGCGGAAGCCGACGCCCTGCAAAGCCAGGCCGCCAGCGCGGCCGTGTTCAAGGATTTTTCGAACAAGGGCACCAGGCCCGACACGCCGAACGATATCGACTTCATCCTCGACATTCCGGTCCAGCTCACGGTCGAGCTGGGACGGACCAAGATCGCCATCAAGAACCTGCTGCAACTGGCCCAGGGTTCGGTGGTCGAGCTTGACGGCCTGGCGGGCGAGCCGATGGACGTGCTGGTCAACGGCTGCCTGATCGCCCAGGGCGAGGTGGTGGTGGTGAACGATAAATTCGGTATTCGCCTGACGGACATCATCACGCCGTCCGAACGGATTCGAAAACTCAATAAATGACGGCGCGCTTGCTTGCCGCCGTGGCGCTGGCGTGCAGCCTGGCGCCGGGCCTGGCGGCCGCCCAGGCGGCCGGCGCGGCGGCGCCCGCGGCATCTGCGCCGCTTAAGTCCGTTCCTGCCGCCGCATCGGCGCCAGTCGCTTCGGTTCCAGCGGCATCGGCGCTGCTCGCATCGGCGCCAGCGGCAGCGGTTCCCGCCGCCGCCGAGGCACCGGCCAGCGTTGCCGTGGTTGCGGCCCCTGCCCCGGCGCCCGTGGCCACCCTGCCCGCCGCTGCCGTGCCAGCAACGCCCGGTCCGATGGCGGGACCGTCGGCCGGCAACCTGCTGCAAACCATTTTCGCGCTGACCCTGGTGTTGGCGCTCTTGGGCGCAATGGTCTGGTTCATGAAGCGCTTCGGCCCGCAGGCGGCCGCCGGCGCGGCCCAGATGCGCACCATCGGCGCGCTCAGTTTGGGCGGGCGTGAAAGGGTGATCGTCATCGAAGTGGGCGACCAGTGGATTGTGGTGGGCGCGTCGCCCGGGCGCATCAACGCGCTGGCCACCATGCCCAGGCAGGAAAGCGCGGGCGGCCCCGCCGTGCTGACCAACGGCCCCGCGTCCGGCACGTTTGCCGAATGGCTGAAACAGACGATCGACAAACGCAATGGACGCTAAGCGCACTGCTGTTTTGACGCATCACACGCGGCGCTGGCTACCGCTGCTGGCGCTCGCTTTCCCCGCGCTGGCCTTGGCTGCGCCGGGCATCCCGACCTTCACCAGCGCGCCGGCGGCGGGCGGCGGCACGGCATACTCGCTGCCGGTGCAGACGCTGCTGTTGATGACGGCGCTGTCGTTCATCCCGGCGGTGCTGCTGATGATGACCAGTTTTACCCGCATTATCATCGTGCTGTCGCTGCTGCGCCAGGCGATCGGCACCCAGTCGGCCCCGCCCAACCAGGTGATGGTGGGGCTGGCGCTGTTCCTGACCCTGTTCGTCATGGGTCCGGTGTTCGACAAGATTTATGTGGATGCCTACCAGCCGCTGCAAGAAAACAAGATCGAGATGAACGTCGCCATGGACCGCGCCGTGGCGCCGCTGAAAACCTTCATGATCCGGCAGACGCGCCAGGCCGACCTGGCCATGTTCGTCAAGATTTCGCGCTCGGCCGCCTTGCAGGGGCCGGAAGACATTCCGCTGCGCATACTGATTCCGGCGTTTGTCACCAGCGAACTGAAAACCGCGTTCCAGATCGGCTTCGCCATCTTCATTCCGTTTCTCATCATCGACATGGTGGTGGCGTCGGTGCTGATGTCGATGGGGATGATGATGATGTCGCCGGCGGTCATTTCGCTCCCCTTCAAGCTGATGCTGTTCGTGCTGGTCGATGGCTGGCAACTGCTGCTCGGCTCGCTCGCACAGAGTTTCTACTAGCGAGGCTGCCGATGACTCCCGAAAGCGTAATGACAATGGGCCGCACGGCCATGGAAGTGACCTTGATGGTGGCCGCGCCCATGCTGCTGGTGGCGCTGATTATCGGCCTGATTGTCAGCATCTTCCAGGCCGCCACCCAGATCAATGAAGCGACCCTGTCCTTCATTCCTAAGCTGGTCGGCATTTTTGTCGCCCTGATCGTGGCCGGGCCGTGGATGCTGGCGGTCATGCTCGACTATATGCGCCAGGTGTTTAGCGGCATTCCCGGCCTGGTCAACTGACGCGCACGCGCGCGTCACATCCATCGCATGATCACCATTACCAGCATCGAGATGAATGCGTGGATCGCCGGCCTGCTGTGGCCGCTGACCCGCATCCTCGGACTGATCACGGCCGCGCCGCTGTTCGGCAATGCCAGCGTGCCGGTACCGGTGAAGATCGCGCTCGGCGTGCTGCTGGCGAGTATTATCGCGCCGGCCATTCCGGCGCTGCCGGCGGCCGACCCGCTGTCGATGGCGGGCCTGTTGATTTTGGTGCAGGAAATGCTGATCGGGGTGGCGATGGGCTTTGCCATCCGCCTGGTGTTCGCCGCCATCGAAATGGCCGGCGAGATTTGCAGCCTGACCATGGGGCTGGGCTTTGCCAGCTTTTTCGACCCGCTGACCAAGGGGCGTTCCTCGGCCGTGAGCCAGTTTTTGGCGCTGATTGCGACCATGGCGTTTTTGGCCGCCAATGCGCACCTGGTGCTGCTCGAAGCGCTGGCCGAGAGTTTTATCACGATGCCGATTTCGGCCACGCCGATATCGTCCTCGGCGGAATGGGAGATCGCCAAATGGGGCGGGCTGATTTTCAGCGCGGGGCTGCATCTGTCGCTGCCGATCGTGGCGGCGCTGCTCATTACCCAGGTGGCGCTGGGCATTTTGACGCGCGCCGCGCCGCAGTTGAACATTTTCGGGATTGGTTTTCCGATCACACTGGGGGTGGGCATGCTGGTGATTGTGATGGTGCTGCCTTACCTGGGCAATCCGTTCCAGGTGCTGTTCAATCAGGGCATTGAGACGGCGCGCCGGGTGCCGCGCCTGGCGGCTACGCCGCAGGCGCCTGTTCCAACGGCGCGGGCGGACAGGCCTGCCGCGCTACCGGTCGGACCTGTTGAAGGCACACCGGGCCAGCGGCGCTGAGCAGGGCGTTGCGGGCTCGTGCGAGCTAGTAATTCGTCCACATCAGCCCGGTTTTTGAGTTAGCAGTTCAATATCGTATAAAATGATGTAAGCACAAGATTGCATTCCCAATATCAACCAAACTGATTTACGTTACCCGCCAAGAAAGATCCGCTCCATGAGCACTTTTGACATCCCTATCGATTTCCAACAGATCCGCAATGCCTTGGGCAACTTCGAGCGGACTTACGTGACGGGTGGCGCGAAGGCAGTCAACGATATTGAAAAACGCCTGGAACGGTTTTCTAAATCGCATCCATTGCCGACTATAAGGGGCGTGGTGCAGCAATTCCCAGGGGGAAATTGCCTGATTGCTGTCAACGACGCGCTGGACGGATCGAACAAGCTCGTCGCTCAGATGTTAGCAACCGCCGTCCAGGGGCTCGACTTCCGCATGGTCCAAAGCATCCTCATGGAAGCAGCCAAAGAAATTGCCATGTACCTCGGGGGAGGAGCGGTCTTGGGTGGCACAGCGGGCGGTGCGCTTGGCGCGTTGGCCGGCGGCGTCGGCGCGGTGCCAGGCGCAGTGGTCGGCGCCCAACTTGGCATGCAGATTGGCAGCGCCATCATGGCACTGATGGGCCTGGAAGACCTGGTTGATGGTTTCGTTAGCGTGGTTTCGTTGCTTGTTAAACCCATCATTGAGGGCTTCGCTTTAGCGGTCCGCGCCGGTATGCTTTCCGACAACCAACGCGCGCAATATCCCATGCTCATGAAGGGGGCGACCGAGGCTTTTGCACAGGGCAAGTTCATCCTGGTTATCGGACTGATGGCTGCGCTTGCGCAGTTGGTGTTGCGTAAAGGATTGACTCTAGCGGTTGATAAAGTCGGCGGCAGCAAATTAGGGAATGGATTTGCCGCCTGGTTGAAGAAGAACCAGCAAATCATCAAAGAGCATCCGGCCCTCAAGCCGAAAAGCCGTGCAGCCGCGCAAGGGCCGGCCAAGGGGCCAAGCTTGGAAAAACCGGCGCCGGCCAAGCCGGAGGCTGCCAAGCCAAAAGGGAAAGAAACCAGGAAGGAAGGCGAGGCTGAGACAGAATGCCCGACCTGCCTGCTTGACGGAGAACCCGTCAATCCTATTTCGGGTAGCAAGATCTTGGCAGCCTTTATCGACCGCGACTTTGCGCTGCCGGCGGCCCTGCCGCTGGTTTGGCAACGCAGCTACAGCTCGGCTCAACGGCAAGCTGGCTGGCTGGGCTCTGGCTGGAGCACGCCTCTATCGCTTGCGTTGGAGATCAATGTCGACAGCGTTGTCGTGCTCGACGCCTTCGCACGCGGGGTCACATTCTCATTGCCCGACATTGGAGAATCACTGTATTCACCATCTGAAAAAATCACACTCGTGCGCACCCACGACCGCAGCTTCGAGCTGGTCGACGACAAAGGCGAGCGCGATCTGTTTGCCCTGCCCGACTCCGCTCACAACATCGCCCGCTTGGTCGGCCAGATTGACGCCAACGGCAACCGGATCACCATCGCCTACAACCAGCGTCAATTGCCCGAGCGGGTCGAGGACAGCGCCGGGCGCGGCTATCTGCTGACGTTTGAAGACCATCGTGGTTACCCGCGCTTGCGCAGCATTGCCATGCAGCCGGCCGAGCCCGAGAGCGAGTCCGAGTTGATGGTCGAGTACGATTACGATGCGAACGGCAACCTGGCCAAAGTCCGCAACGGTAAAGGTGACGTGATGCGCCAGTTCACCTATCGCAACCACGTGATGGTCGAACATAGCCAGCCGGGCGGGCTGGTATCGCGCTACGAATACGACGAGTACGCCGCCAGCGGTAAGGTCACGCGCAACTGGGTCAACGACGGTCGGTCGTGGAGCTTTGACTACCTGGAACAGGAAACCGTCGTCACCGACAACTTGGGGCGCGAAAAGCATTACCGCTTCGACGCCAAGCGGCGCTTCATCGGCAAGGTGGACGCGGCCGGCGGCGTGACCACGCGCCGCCTTGACAGCAACGGTAATATCCTCGCCATTGTTGATGCCGGCGGGCGCAGCGTCAGCTACCGTTACGACCAGCGTGGCCGCGTCATCCGCATCGAAAGTGACGGCAAGGGCACCGGGATCGTCTATGACAGCCGCTTCGACAAGCCGGCGCTGATCACCGACGCGCTCGGCGCCACCACCGCCCTACGCTACGACGACGTTGGCAATCTGGCCAGCGTGACCGACGCGCTGGGCCAGCGCACGTCCTATCAGTACGATGCGAACGGCTTGCCGGTCAAGGTAACGGACGCCGCCGGAGGCGTCAAAAAACTGGCTTACAACAGCGCAGCGCAGTTGATCAGCTACACCGACTGCTCTAACAACACGACCCACTTCAGCTATGACGACAAGGGCCGGCTGCTGCGCGCCACCGACGCCAATGGCACCGTTATTCTCTACAGTTATGATGCGGTCGGCAGACCTCTGACAACTGAAAAGCCGGACGGCGGTGAGCGCTACGAATACGATTCGCTGGGACGCCTGATCGCGCACATCGACCCGCTCGGCAATCGCACCAGCTACGTGCTCGACACCGATGGACAGCCGCTTAAGCGCATCGATGCGCGTGGCAGCGTGATGGAATACCGCTACGACGATGCCCGCCGTGTGGCCGAGTTGATCAACGAAAATGGCGACGTACACCGCTTCGTCTACGACGCGCTCGACCGCCTGATCGAAGAAACCGGCTTCGATGCACGCCTGACGCGCTACCGCTACGACGACAGTGGCCTGATCACCGCCAAGGAAGAACTTGGCAGCGGCGAGCGCAACGAGTACACGCGCATCGACACGCACTACAGTCGCGACAGCGCCGGCCAGCTCGTCGAAATGCTCATCTCGCGCACGACGGGCGAGGTGCAGGCCGAACAATTGCGTGTACGCTACGCCTATGACACGCTCGGACGGATGACGCAAGCCATCAATGCCGACGCCGAAGTGAGCCTGCGCTACGATGTGCTGGGCCAGCTGGTGGGCGAGCATACAAAGGGGCGCGACTTCAGCGCCGAGCTGCGCCACGAGTACAACGAACTGGGCAACCGCATCAAGACGGTCTTGCCTGACGGGCGCGTTCTGAACAACCTGTTTTACGGCTCGGGACACCTGCACCAGATCAACATCGATGGCGATGTCATTACAGATATCGAGCGCGACAAGCTGCACCGGGCCACCAGCCGCACCCAAGGCGCGCTGACCAGCCAGTTCCAGTATGACCCGGTGGGGCGGCTGCTGGCGCAGGTAGCAGGCCATCTGGGCGTTGGTGCAAGCACCGAGCCCGTGATTGCGCGCCGCTACGAGTATGACGAGAGCGGCAACCTGCTGGCGATCGACGATAAACGCAACGGTCGCAAGACCTACAGCTACGACGTGATCGGCCGCATCATGAGCGCCGTGCAGCCGAACCTGGCGGAGCGTTTTGCGTTCGATCCTGCGCACAATCTGCTCGATGAGACGGTTGCCAGCGCCGGCCGAGTTGAGGGCAACCGCGTGCGCGTGTTCGAGGACAAGCGCTACGACTACGATGCGCACGGCAACCTGACCGAAAAGCTGACCGGCAAGCACACGCGCCTGAAGCTGGAGTGGAATGCGGCGCATCAATTGGTCAAGTCGGTCGTCACGCGGCATGCCTTGGAACCGAATCCGACGGTGCAGACCGTCAAGTATGCCTACGATCCATTCGGCCGCCGGATCGCGAAGCGGGATGCGTTTGGCATCACACGCTTTGTGTGGGATGGAAATCGCTTGCTGTGCGAAGCGCGTGGGAAGTGGGAGCGCACTTACGTCTATGAGCCAGACTCGTTCGTGCCGCTGGCGCAGATGGACACTGTTGCCGAAGATGGCGACCTCGGGAGCCAAAGTGAAATCCATTATATCCATACCGACCACCTTGGCACGCCAAATGAAGTAACCGACCAGCAAGGCAAGGTCGTGTGGGCGTCAGAGTACAAGGCATGGGGGAATGTTCTTCGTGTGGTTCATACTGCCCAACTACGTAAAGTATCAGTGAATGTAGAATCTGTGCAGAGTGTTGCGGAGCATGCTCAGCCGATACGCTTCCTTGGTCAGTATCAGGACATCGAGACTGGTTTGCATTACAACCGTTTTCGCTACTATGATGCTGATTGCGGGCGCTACATTTCAGTGGATCCCATAGGGCTGGCAGGTGGCACTAATTCCTATCAATATGCCGCTAACCCGGTCAGTTGGGTTGATCCATTAGGATTGACATGTGAATGTCTAGACCAAGCTATTCATATTTTTGGCAATAATACTCAACTCAAAGGGCTTAGAGATGACGATATTGTTCTTGATAGCAATGGAATGCTCCCTTCGCAAGTTGGCAAAGCAAAGCCTAAAGGCAAATCTGCGACTAGACATCCGCCGGAATCCCGTCTTAGTGGACCTTATTATACGATCCCAGCAGGTACCAAAATACCAGATGGGCTAGGTATAATTCATGATGGTCGCGATCTTCCCGGAGGATGGATGTCAGACTACCATACCACAATATTCCCCACAAGAAAAATGTCGCCAGCCGAATTTGATAAATTGCTTAGATCTATGCCTTGGACATATGGAGGGAAGATAAAAAAATGAAGAAATCTTTTGATGAATCACTTATAGCTTTTTCAGAAAGCGAAGCAAATTTAAATTTAAGCCGCTACAATTTTTTTTCAGATTGCAACAAAAACTTATTTTTATCAAAATACTACCAACCATATGAAGAGAGTTTAGAACGGTATTTCTTCAATCTACATCGACTTTTTGCCGACGGATTGCACGATAAAAATATTAAGGAAGGTATTAATTCAAAAGACCCCGATCTTAGAACATCAGTTTTGCAAATCATCAAAGACGGTTTCTTTTCCGATAGTTTTATGCAAGAAATTGCCCGTGATTTACTTATTTTAGACATTAAAGGGAATGATAATGATCGTACTTTAGTTGGACAAATTCTCTCCAGAAAATATAGCGAAAAATCACTTTTGATTGAACTACTTCCTGATTGCATATCTCAGTGCTTCAGCGAACTTGACACATACGCGGAAGATGTTTTCTATGTATATCAAAATTCGTGGTACATTATGTTAATCCTAAATGCCGAGAATCTTTTAAAGGAACATATTCGTTTTGGAGAAAATCATGAAAATCCGGAAGTCAGAGAGTTAGCTGCCGAGTATAAAATTGATATGGAACAAGCACTGCGACCTTAAGGGCACCTCGTTATACACAAATCCGGGGCGCCGAATAAGGGGCATAGGGTCAGTGCCTACAAACTACCACGAGCGAGGCACGGAGAGGCACGGGGTCAGTGCCTACAAACTACCACGGGCTGAACAGTAGGCAGCCCAAGTTGCCTTTGTGAACGTTTCGATGCTTTCCAGGCGAGATCACCTTCTCGTTGCAGGACATCGGCGAATCGCTGTACTCGCAGTCCGAGAAAATCACACTGGTGCGCACGCACGACAGCAGCTTCGAGCTGGTCGACGACAAGGGCGAGCGCGATCTGTTCGCCCTGTCCGGCACCAGTGATCTGTTCGCCCTGTCCGACTCCGCTCACAACATCGCCCGCCTGGTCGGCCAGATCGCGGGGCACGGGGTCAGTGCCTACAAACTAACACGGGCTGAACAGTAGGCAGTCCCAAGTCGCCTTTGTGAACGCTTCAATGCTTTCCATGTGAGATCACCTTCTCGTTGCCGGGCATCAGCAAATCGCTGTACTCGCCGTCCGAGAAAATCACTTTGGTGCGCACGCACGACCGCTTCTTCGAGCTGGTTGACGACAAGGGCCAGCGCGATCTGTTCGCCCTGTCCGACTCCGCTCACAACATCGCCCGCCTGGTCGGCCAGATCGATGCCAACGGCAACCGGATCACCATCGCGTACAACCAGCGCCAATTGCCCGAGCGGGTGGAGGACAGCGCCGGGCGCGGCTACATGCTGGCGTTCGAAGACCACTGGGGCTACCCGCGCCTACGCAGCATTGCCATGCAGCCGGCCGAGCCCGAGGGCGACAGCGAACTGCTGGTCGAGTACGAGTACGATGCAAACGGCAACCTGGCCAAAGTCAGCAACGGCAAGGGCGACGTAACGCGGCAGTTTGCCTATCGCAATCTTGAACACAGCCAGCCCGGCGGCCTGGTGTCGCGCTACGAATACGACGAGTACGCCGCCTGCGGCAAGGTCACGCGCAACTGGACCAATAGTGGCTTGTCGTGGAGCTTTCGCTATCTGGAACACGAAACCGTCGTCACCGACAACTTGGGGCGCGAAGATCGATACCGCTTCGACGCCAAACGCCGCTTCATCGGCCAGGTGGACGCGGCCGGTGGCGTGACCACGGGGCACAGGGTCAGTGCCTACAAACTACCACGAGCTGAACATTGGGCAGTCCTAAGTCGCCTTTGTGAACGTTTCGATGCCTTTTAGGCGAGATCACCTTCTCGTTGCCGGGCATCGGCGAATCGCTGTACTCGCCGTCCGAGAAAATCACCTTGGTGCGCATGCACGAGCGCTGCTTCGAGCTGGTTGACGACAAAGGGGAGCGCGATCTCTTCGCCCTGCCCGATACCACCAGCAACATCGCCCGTCTGGTTGGCCAGATGGACGCCAACGGCAACCGGATCACCATTTCCTACAACCAGCGCCAATTCTGGCAACGCATGGCGGCGCCGGCACCGGGCCATTGGCAACTGTAGCGCGTCGGTACAGAAGATCTTGCTTGTAAACATAAGCAGAGCCCGGTAAAGTGGGAAAATGGATTTGCTCAACGAACTGCCCCCAGCCGGACCAGAAAGTATCCAGCAATTCTTTCACACTTTCCTGAAACGTGGAAGCGGGTGAAAAACCTGCCGGGCTTTTCTCTTTTATGATGGGAAAGAAACTATGAAAGAAAATGCCAATGACCTTCTACATTCCATTAGTGTTAGATTAGATCGAGAATCTTTCCTCGCAAATCAAGCAGCAGGGATAGGATTTGACCTGTTTTTAGCTAAATTTGTGTATGAAATTCCAGATGCGCTAACCCGTGATATTTTTCTGAAATTTTGGGAACGAATAAATAGATCCAAAATAGAAAATATATTGGTTAATCAAATTAACTATGCATTGCGACTAGCAGCGCCTGGACAACTTGAATATGAGGAAGTAAATAAAATTTTCTCTTTATGCGACGACGTGTATGCACTGGCGATATTGGGATTCAAAGCGCCAGAAGAGTTGATTGCAGAATTCGAAGACAAAGTGCGAGAGAAACTTGCGTCAGTTAAGAAAATCTCTCGAGCGGTTGCAAATGCCAGCGTGGAAGATTGGAATCGAAACCTATGGTGGTATAAAGAAAATGTTTCAAAATAATCCATCCCAAAATGGGCAATTCCCAAGCACCCATTGGTAAGGGGATATTGACAAAAAGAATAACCCCGACGGAGCATTGGGCGGCCCAGATCGGAGCATGCACGGGGTCAGTGCCTACAAACTAACACGGGCTGAACAGTAGGCAGTACCAAGCAGCATGCACGGGGTCAGTGCCTACAAACTAACACGGGCTGAACAGTAGACAGTACCAAGTCGCCTTTGTGAAGGTTTCGATGCTTTCGAGGCGAGATCACCTTCTCGTTGCCGGGCATCGGCGAATCACTGTACTCGCCGTCCGAGAAAATCGCTTTGGTGCGCACGCACGAGCGCTGCTTCCACTTGGGTTGTCGAAAACATGTTCGTGTAAAGATGCAGGCCTTGGGGAGTCGAAAACTCTTGCTGATAGAATTATTGATGAAGCAAATCAAGCCGCAGCGCTTGGTGGAGCTGTGAGTGAAGCCCGGCGTGAAATTTTGAAACGGAATTTACCTCAAGTGCAACGTAGGAATCCGACTCAGAACCAAGTCATGCGACGTGGATTTCGCTAAAGTGGATCCATTGGTCAAGACAATTTGTCAGCGAGTTTAAGCTGTGTCCGGTTCCAACTCTGCAGCTGGTCGGCGCTGCCCCGTAATGCTCCTTTCTCGTCGCTGGAGGGATCCATCCTCCAGTGACTAACCCTGGCAGGGCGGGGTCTGGGGCAGCGCCCCAGGTCGCCGCCCTCACGCCGCTGCCGATACGGCTATTTCCGCTGGGCCGTACTTGTCAACGATCAGCGCACCGCCGCCGACGCCGCTACGATAGA
>NZ_WHJI01000369.1:0-226 GCF_011682155.1 Massilia sp. CCM 8734 | reverse complement strand
CGGCCCATATTTCGCCGCTTTCTCGGCCAATAGCTCGCTATTGGCACTGCGAAATCGTCAAAATCTGGCCTCGCCCAGCTATTTTTTCGCTTCGACTCTCCAAGTCCGACAGGCTGCTAGCCTGAATGTTTCATAAACTGCCACCGCAGTGCCGGTTCGGCGATACATGAGCTCCTCAGTGACGATCACGATGTCGCGGGCAATAGCCCCCCTACCCGATTGAACG
>NZ_WHJI01000368.1:0-229 GCF_011682155.1 Massilia sp. CCM 8734 | reverse complement strand
GCGGTATGCCGCAGCCCTTCGGTACGCAGTTGCTGATGCAGGATGTAGGCCGCCGCGTGCAGCAACAAGCGCATGCAATTGGCGAGAAAGCTGGTGCAGGAAGTACGGTCGGCGGCGAGGTCATCCTTGAGATGCTTGATGTAATTTTCGGCCTGACCTCGCGCGCAATAAATATCCTCGTACAACATGCCGGCATCGAGTCCTGGCAGCGAGGTCACGATGAAGCGCG
>NZ_WHJI01000367.1:0-230 GCF_011682155.1 Massilia sp. CCM 8734 | reverse complement strand
CACGCCTCAAGGACGAGTTTGGTGGCCGCAACATCATGGTCAAGGGACATGCCAAAGTCATGAGCCATTTGATGTTTGGGCTGCTCGCCCTCGGCGCCGACCAGTTGATGCGACTTCGACGATGACCATACCGCTCAACTTTCTCTCGATTCCGCTCCGAATGTTTCAGGTACGGCATCCCCACGCCTTAAAAATGAGATTAGCCATGATTCCGCCGCCGTAAACGATCA
>NZ_WHJI01000366.1:0-235 GCF_011682155.1 Massilia sp. CCM 8734 | reverse complement strand
GCGTTCTGCTGCGTCACCTGGTCCATCTGCGCAATCGCCTCGTTGACCTGGTCGATGCCGACGCGCTGCTCGTTACTGGCGGCCGTAATCTCGGACATGATGTCGGTTACGCGCGCCACGCTGTCGACCACTTCGCCGATGGTGGTGCCGGCTTCCTGCACCAGGCGCGTGCCGTTGCTGACCTGCGCCACCGAGTCGCCGATCAATCCCTTGATTTCCTTGGCCGCGCCGGCCG
>NZ_WHJI01000365.1:0-237 GCF_011682155.1 Massilia sp. CCM 8734 | reverse complement strand
TACTTTCACACTGGTTGCAGCACTATCATCGGCGTAAAATCGTTTCACGGTCCTGTTCGGGATGGGAAGGGGTGGTACCGATTTACTATGGTCATCAGGCATAACTTGGTCAGCTTGGTGCTCCCGACCGGGCAGCACTAGCTTGAATCTGGAAGAAGTATCGTTTTATTGTATTACTTTGGGTAGTGATTGCGTATCAACACAAAACACAACGCGCTTTCTTATCTCTGCACCTGC
>NZ_WHJI01000364.1:0-238 GCF_011682155.1 Massilia sp. CCM 8734 | reverse complement strand
CGAACATGGACTTCATTTTTGGTTTCGCCTGCAACACCAAGCTCCTTGCGATGGCCGAGCCGACCAGACTTCGCGCCATCGACCGGTGGGTGGCTGCGCAATCGCAGGACGTGGTGCCCAATGCGGTGCGTCTGTTCGATGAATTTTCTTACAAGGCGCGCTCGTGGCCGAAGGCCTGGCGCGTGCTGCTCAAGGCCGAGGTCATGGCGCTTGGCGAGAACACGCGCTTCATCGTGAC
>NZ_WHJI01000363.1:0-242 GCF_011682155.1 Massilia sp. CCM 8734 | reverse complement strand
TTTAACAATCTGGAAGAAGTAAAGTTTTAATCGAATCGTCGACAGACGGTTCGATGGGTAGTGATTGTATGTATCAAAACAAAGCAACAACGCTGTACTTTCTTATCTCTGTAACGCTCTTTGTTCTCCGGAACAGAGGCTAACGTTATAGGGACAAGCGAATAAGTGCACATGGTGGATGCCTTGGCGATTACAGGCGATGAAGGACGTAGTAGCTTGCGATAAGCTGCGGGGAGCTAGCA
>NZ_WHJI01000362.1:0-245 GCF_011682155.1 Massilia sp. CCM 8734 | reverse complement strand
GGCTCTATAGCCTGGTGCAACTCTAGAAAGGAGGTGATCCAGCCGCACCTTCCGATACGGCTACCTTGTTACGACTTCACCCCAGTCACGAATCCTACCGTGGTAAGCGCCCCCCTTACGGTTAAGCTACCTACTTCTGGTAAAACCCGCTCCCATGGTGTGACGGGCGGTGTGTACAAGACCCGGGAACGTATTCACCGCGACATGCTGATCCGCGATTACTAGCGATTCCAACTTCATGTAGT
>NZ_WHJI01000361.1:0-252 GCF_011682155.1 Massilia sp. CCM 8734 | reverse complement strand
AGTACTTGCTGCCGCTTCCGAAACGTCGGACGGATGTGATGCTGCTGTCATGTTCAATTCCATATGTGTGCCAACTTCCTTAATTAGACTGATGAAGTTGTCTCACAACAGTTTGACACAGGGGGCGCGCTCGCGCTGGCCCTCGCCGGCGTCAACAAGCTGATTCGACCGACCGACAATGTGTACTACCAGGAGCTGGACGCTAAGTACAAGACCGTGCGCCGGTTCCTGCCGGCGCTGGCCGAGCACATT
>NZ_WHJI01000360.1:0-254 GCF_011682155.1 Massilia sp. CCM 8734 | reverse complement strand
TAAGGCATGCCGCCAGCGTTCAATCTGAGCCAGGATCAAACTCTTCAGTTCAATCTCTGTTTAATGTCCTTGCGGACAGATCGCTCACTCAAAATACTGACAGGCCACTTCTTGCGAAGCGCCTATATTTCTTTTTTGTGAACATTTGATAATTTAAGTATTCAACATCGCTTACGCTTTGTTGGCACCTTCATCAAACGCCCACACTTATCGACTGTTAATTGTTAAAGAACGTATTCGGTATTTCTATCTTG